>NZ_BAAAQM010000038.1:0-103300 GCF_039531675.1 Catenulispora subtropica | reverse complement strand
GGCGCGCGATCTCCTTGAAGGGCGTGTCGGCCTGCACGACCATCACGTGCTCGGCAGACGTCATGATGTTCAGGACCAAGCGGTGTCTCATGACCTCGCTCCTCAGCGTCTCACCGGCGGCCGGAGTGCCGTTACGACCCGGCGCGCAGCCCAGCGCACCGATCCGGCACCGGCCGGGGCCGAACGGCTCTTCTGAGGTTCTCACGGAGCAGACCAACCGGCAGCGGCAGCAACGTGCCGACTGCGAGGCGGCCGTGGGGGCCACCGACTTCGGCGTGTCGTCCGTTGGCGGTACGGAAGACGGCCCCTCAGCTCACACCGCGCGGCCTCCGGGCTCTCCGCCTGCGCACCGCCCGGCGGATCTCGTCCGCGCCCCACACGATCACCGGGAACGGCGCGACCGTCGCCAGTTCCGCCGGGCCCAGCGCCGCGGTCCCGAACACCGAGTGCGCGGCCGGCAGGTACACCAGCAGGGCCGCGAAGCCCAGCGCGACGCCCACGCCGACGAGCAGGAGCCGGTTCGTGAACACCCCGACCGACCGGAGCGAGGCGTGGTCGGTGCGGGCCGCGAAGGCCACGCCGATCTGGCAGAACACGATGCCCAGCCACGCGGTCGTGGTGGCCTGCCGGTAGGACTCGTGCAGCGCCGTCCCCGACCCCACCGGGTCGCCGGGATGCCAGCCGGCTCGCAGCAGCGTCAGGAAGAACCCGGCGAGCACCAGGCTCGCCGAGATCGATCCCAGGAACACCCACGCGCGGAACAGCAGCGCCCGGTCGATGACCCCCTGCGACCGCTTCCGAGGCGGCCGGTCCATCAGCCCCGGCTCGGCGGGTTCGCGGGAGAGCGCCAGAGCCGGGACGGTGTCGGTGCCCAGGTCGACGGCCAGGATCTGCATCACCGTCAGCGGCAGCGGCACCAGGCCGCCGCCGAGGGCGAAGATCAGGAACGGCACCAGCTCGGGCAGCAGGTGCGCGAAGATGTAGAGGATGAACTTGCGGACGTTGTCGTAGACCCGGCGGCCGTCCTCGACCGCGGTCACGATGGTCGCGAAGTCGTCGTCGGTGAGGACCATCGTCGCGGCCTCGCGGGCCACCTCGGTCCCGGAGCGGCCCATCGCCACGCCGATGTCGGCCCGGCGCAGGGCCGGCGCGTCGTTCACACCGTCGCCGGTCATCGCCACGACCTCGCCCAGGGAGCGCAGCGCGTCGGCGATCCGCAGCTTGTCCTCCGGGGAGCTGCGGGCGAAGACGATCTCCTCCGGGCCGGTGAGCAGCGCGTCCAGCTCGGCCTCGCTCAGGGCGTCCAGCTCCTCGCCGGTGACGACCCGCAGCCCGCTCCGGCCGACGCCGACCCGGCGCGCGATCGACGCCGCGGTCAGGCCGTTGTCGCCGGTGACCACGTGGACCCGGATGCCGGCGGCGTGCGCCGTGGCGATGGACGCCGCCACCTGGGATCGCGGCGGATCCAGCATCGCGACCAGTCCGACGAGGACGAGCCCCTGCTCGGCGCCCATCCGGTCGGACGGCGCCGGTTCGCCCGGGCCGCCGTCCCGGCGCGCCACCGCGAGCACCCGCAGGCCGGCGCCCGCCAGGGTGTCGATCTCGCGGCCGATCGCGGCGCGGGTGCCGGCGGTGAGGCCGGCGCACCGCTCCAGCACCGCTTCGGGCGCGCCCTTGACCAGCAGCCGCCAGCGTCCGCCGCCGGCGTCCTGAACCGTCGACATCAGCCGCAGCCGCGGGTCGAAATGGAACACGGCCAGCCGGGCCGGGTCCCGTCCGGCCGCCACCGAGTGCTGCCCGAGCTCGTCGGCCGCCTCCAGCAGCGCCAGCTCCGTGGGGTCGCCGACGGCCGGATCATCAGGACCCTTCGACGGTGTCGCGGTCGTGCAGGAGGCCGCCGCCCGGACCAGTTCCACGATCGCGTCCGGAGGAACCGGGGCGTCCGGTGTACCCGGTGTACCCGGTGTACCCGATGCGTCCGGTGCGTCCCGTGCGTCCGGTGCGCCCGCGCGAGGCCCGTCGACATGGGGCGGCTCACCGGGGTCGAGCTGGTACGCGGCCCCCGGAGTCCACAGCCGTGTCACCCGCATCCGGTTCTCGGTCAGCGTCCCGGTCTTGTCCGTGCAGATCACCGTCGTGGAACCCAGCGTCTCCACCGCCGAGAGCCGCTTCATCACGGCCCCGTGCCGTGCCAGGTCGCGCACGCCCACCGCCAGCGCCAGCGTGATCGTCGGGAGCAGCCCCTCCGGGACGTTGGCGACCAGCAGCCCGATCGCGAAGCTGGCCGCCGCGCCGACCGACAGCCCGGCGGCCAGCCCCACGGGCAGGAACGCCGCCGCCACGCCCACGCCCACCACGGCGATCAGCCACGCCACCCGCTTCACCTGCCGCTCCAGCGGACTCTCGTCCCGCCGCACCCGCTGGCTCAGCGCCGCGATCCGCCCCAGCTCGGTCCGCATCCCGGTGGCCGTCACCACCGCCCGCGCCTCGCCGCCGGTGATCATCGTCCCGCTGAACACCAGATCGCGGCTGGACACCAGCGGCCCGCTGGTGTCCAGCAGCTCGGCCGACCGGTACACCGGCACCGACTCGCCGGTCAGCGCCGACAGGTCCACCTCCAGCCCGCCGTCCACCAGGCGCGCGTCGGCGCAGACCCGCTCACCCTCGTCGAGCAGCAGCAGATCGCCCGGTACCAGGTCGGCGCCCGCCACGACCCGCGCGCCGCCGTCGCGCACCACCCGCGCGTGCTCGGGCAGGAACGCCGCCAGCGCCTCCACCGCGCGCTCGGCCTGCATCTCCTGCACGAAGGCGAACACCGCGTTCAGCACGATGACCGCGAAGATCGCGACCGTCAGGCCCGGGAGCCCGGTGACCGCGGCCAGCACGGCGGCCAGCGCCAGCAGCAGCGCCAGCGGATGCGTGAACTGCCGCGCGAGCTCGCGCGGCCACCTGGGGCCGCCGTGCCGGACCAGCGTGTTGGGCCCGTGCACCACGAGCCGGCGCGCCGCCTCCCGCTCCGACAACCCGTCGGGGCGGCTGTCCAGGTCCCGGAAGAGGTCGTTCAACGGCTCGCGCGGATCGGCCGCGGTCGGCTTCGCGACTGCGGGGGACCCGGAGGCGGCATCCATGCTTACCACTCTCGCCGCGCGGGCCCGGCTGCGCAGAGCCGAAGGTCCCTGGAAACGGTGTCCATGGTTCCGGCGGGAGCGGTGGGGTCAGCCCTGCGGAATGATCACGACCGGGCAGTCGGCCCGGAGCAGGAGCGGGTGGACGGTCGAACCGATGTGCGCGTCGCCGACCGGAAGAGCGTCGGCTCCGTGGCGGTGGGCTCCGGCGACGACGAGGTCGGCGTACGAGGAGGAGGCGGTGAGGACGGCGCCGGGGGAGCCGTGGAGCAGCTGACGGCGGTGCGGGACGTCGGGGTAAGCCGTCTCCCAGGGGCGGAGGATGCGTTCGAGAGCGAGGACTGCGTTGTCCTCGGCATGGACCGCCGACCTGCGCAAGTCGTCGGGGTCGCCGGCGTAGACGGGCGGCCAGAACGAGTCCCGGACGCTGATCGCCTCCAGACTGGCCCCCCGCAGGCGGGCTTCCTCGAAGGCGAAGGCGAGGACCCCGTCGGCCGGATCCCGCAGGTCGATCGCTGCGAGCACGGTGCCGCGGCGTTCCGGCGCCCGGCGGCGGACGATCATCGTGGGGCGGCCGGGGCTCGACGCCAGGTGTACCGCCGCCGAGTCCAGCACGAGTTCGGCGAGTCCGCCCTGACCGCGATGACCGACCACCAGCAGCTCGGCGTCGGCCTCGGCGGCGGCGTCGGCGAGGACGGCCGGGACGGAGCCGTCGGCGGCGAGGGCGCGGACCTCCAGACCGGGATGCCGGGAACAGACGTGGTCGGCGCCCCGCTCGGCGATCCGCAGTGCGGCGGCGTGCCCGGGGCGCGTCGTGTCCTCGGAAGCGAGGTGGGCGCGCTGCTCGGACGACGAAGGGGCCGGCTGGAAGGCGTGCACGACGAGGAGCACGGCGTCCCGCCGCACTGCCTCGGCGGCCGCCTCGTCGAGCGCCGGTTCACTGTGGAGCGCCGGGGCGTAGCCGACGACGACGCGGGGTTTCATGATCCGCACCCTTCCGCTCGCCGGGTCACCGGCTGAGCGCGCCACCGAGACCCGGGATCACAGGTCATGACTTCATTGTCGGTCGCGGGCCGGCCCGGGGTCAGAACCTGAGGTCCCGATCCACCCGGGCCGAAAGACCCCTTGGAGCTCGCCGAGAAGGTCGGGCCCCGTCACCGGTCGAAACATGTGCCCGGTCATCCGTTGACGACACGTTGACCGGCCGGAACAGGGAATCTACGGTTCTGGCAACCCGCGGAGCCGAGGCTCGACGCGGATCCCCCGCACGCACGACGGCGTTCGCCCTGCCCTCCCGGCCGGGCCGAGCGTCGATGCCGGCGTGCACCGAGGACTCATGGAAGCAGGTGTGCCTTGAGAAGACGAGGAACGATCTCCGTGTCGCTGGCCATGGCGGCGGTCGCCGCCGGGGGAGTGTTGTGGGCCGCCGGCGTGCCGACCGCGGGCGCGGTGTCGGCGCCCGGCAACATCGCCGACCACACGTTGCAGGGCGTCCCGACGATGATCATCCGGCCGGGCAGCTGGCGGCAGACGAACGACACGCTGGTGCGCCAGGACGCGGACGCCGCGGCTTCGGACGGTCTGGCGAAGGCGGGCTGGAACACCATCGCGGTCGACGACGACTGGATGGTCCAGGCGAACTGCGAGGACTGGGGCAGCACGACGGTGCTGCCGGACTGCTCGGGCGGACGGGACGCGAACGGCGATCTGATCGCGTCGCCGAGCAAGTACCCGCAGGGCATCAAGGCGACGATCGACTATGTGCACAGCAAGGGTCTGAGATTCGGCATCTACGAGGACGGCGGCACCAAGACCTGCGACGGCGGGTCGGGCAGCTGGGGCCACTTCACCCAGGACATGAACTACTTCGCGTCCCTGGGTGTGGACTACATCAAGATGGACTACTGCTACAACTACGACAACACCTCCAACGGCTGGCCGCTGAACACCCAGAACGACGCCGACCAGGCTGTCACCGCCTACCAGGACGCCGCGACCGCCATAGCGGCGGCGAACGATTCCTACGGCACGCACATGGTGCTCAACGAGTCGGCGCCGGCGTACTTCAACTGGGACGACGCGAGCACCGGCAGCGCGCTGTTCAAGGAGGTCATGGCCGGGGCCGGGCTGTCCGCGCAGGAGTGGCGGATGGCCGCCGACTCCGGCGGCGGCAACTGGTCCTCGATGCTCACCGTCGCCGCCCAGGGCGTCGCCTCGGCGCAGTTCGCCCGCGCCGGGCACTTCAACGACCTGGACCAGCTCACCATCGGCCAGTCCTCGATGACCGAGACGCAGCAGCAGGCCGAGTTCAGCCTCTGGGCGGTGCTGGCCGCGCCGCTGAACATCAAGGTGACCGGGACCTCCGGGTTCACCACGCAGGTGGTCGCCGACGCCGGCAACGCCGACGTGATCGCCGTCGACCAGGACCGGCTCGGTGTGCAGGGCAGGCTGATCTCCACCACCGCCACCGCCGACGTGTACGCCAAGCCGCTGGCCGGCGGCGACATCGCGGTGCTGCTGCTCAACAAGTCCACGTCGGCTCAGACCGTCTCCACCACCGGCTCGGCCGTCGGTACGTCCTCGACCGACTTCACGCTCAAGGACCTGTGGTCGAAGACCGTCACGGCCGGCAGCGGCACCATCTCGGCCGACGTCCCGGCCACCAGCGCCGTGCTCTACCGGCTGCACCCGAACCAGTCCGGGCACTTCGCCACCTGGCGGACCGCGCTGAACGCCACGTCGATCAGCGACGACGACGCCGCGACCGAAGGCTGCTTCGACCGGGTCTGCGACAGCTTCTCCGCCGACGCCCTCGCCGCCGGGGGAGCGACGGCGGGCGGCAAGGTGACCGTCAACGGGCAGAGCTTCGACTGGCTGGACAACGGCTCGGGCCGCTTCGACAGCATCACCGCGCAGGGGCAGACCATCGACTACTTCGGGTCCGGCACCACGCTCGGGTTCCTGGGCGCCTCCAGCGGCGGCGACGTCTCGGGCACCATCACCCTCCACTACAGCGACGGCACCAGCAGCACCGCCACGTTCGGGTTCCCGAACTGGCTGACGGCGAACCCGACGGCCTTCGGGGACGAGACCGCGGTCACGGCCACCCACCGCGACACCCCGACCGGACCGGCGAACTTCGGCACCGACTACGTGGTCTCCTACGCACCGGTCGCGATCAGCGCGGGCAAGAGCCTGGTCGCGATCACCTTGCCGAACCAGCCGGCGCTGCACATCTTCTCCATCACCAAGTCCTGACGAAGCCCCGACGAGCGTTCAGGCGGAAGCAGGCCAGGCCCGGGCACGGGAACCGTGCCCGGGCGTCGGCGTCCTACGGAGGATCTCCTTGCTGGAGCGGTCCGCCGCCCCGCACGACGTGCGCACGGTCAGGCCGGGCCGGAGCAGGATCTGGCGCGGTGGCTGTCCCGGATTCCGCAGCCGGTTCAGCAGCAACTCGGCCGCGGTACGGCCGATCAGCCGTTTGGGCGGGGCCACCGCGGTCAGCGGGACGTCGGGGATGTCCGCGATCTCGTCGTCGTAGGCCACGAGGGCCAGGTCGCCCGGGACGCCGAGCCCGGCCCGCCGGGCCGCCGAGACCAGCAGCGCGGCCTGGCGGTCGCCGAAGCACAGGGCGGCCGTGCAACCGGCTTCGCGGAGCCGGCGCAGACAGCGGTCGGCGGTGGCCGGTCCCCACTCCTCCAGCGCGGACTCGAACTCGGCCGGTTCGCCGCCGAGTTCGGCCACCGCCTGCCGATAGCCCGCGGTCACCGGGGCGGCCGTCGGGCTGGGGGAGCGCAGAGCCAGGCCGATCCTGCGATGGCCGAGCGACGCCAGGTGCCGGACACCGTCATAGGCGCCGGCCGCGTGATGCGTGCACACGTGCTCGGTGGCGTCGTCCAGCGATCCGCCGCGCCGCTCCATCAACACGGCCGGGACCGGCAGCCCGGTGAGCCTTCGCAGATAGGCGCCGGCCGGCTCGGGACCGCTCAGGGTGGGCACCAGCAGCAGGCCGTCGACGCCGGCTTCGAGCATCTCGTCGAGCATCGTGAGCTCGAGGGCCTGGTCGTAGTCCGAGCAGGTGAGCTGGACGCGCGCGCCGGCCGCCGCGCGGACCTCCTCGACTCCGCGCAGCACCTGCGGATAGTAGAAGCTGCTGTGCGGCACCACGACTCCGATGAGGGTCGGGCGCACCTTCTCGGGCCGCTGGTCGCGGACGAACGTCCCCGACCCCTGCCGCCGCAGGACGAGGCCCTCGGCGACCAGCTCGTCGACGGCACGGCGGACCGTGCTGATCGAGACCGCGAACGATGCGGCCAGCTGCGCCTCCGTGGGCAGCCGCCGGCCGGGGGCACAGCCGTCCTGGCGGATCTCGCGGCGGAGCCGGTCGGCGAGGACCCGGAACTTCAGCTCGCGCTCGCCGGGGGCGGTGGACGCGGCGGACCACAGGCCCGGTTCGTCCATGGTCTTCCCTCTCGATGACGGCCTCGCGGCTCCGGTCCGCCCATGATTCGCCCGCCGGCACCGCCGGTCAATCGCCGGGAAGCGGATGAATGACCGGATGAATCGTCGTGGCGCCCGGCTGAGCAGGCGCACCGTTCCGCCTGGCGCCGCTGTCAAGAGATGAATCATCCGGAAACCCCGGCATTCATCCGCCCGGGACCCGTTGACCGGCTGGTTCGCCGAAACCTAGCGTCGAGGCACCACACTGGAGGAACGACCATGCCGACCGTCACGTTGCCGCACAGCGGCCTCGCCGTGCCGACCCCTTACCCGTGCGTCACGGATCTCAGAACCCTCGATCTGTCCTGCGGGCAGGCGTTCACCGCGGCCGTCTGGTTCGACGGACAGGAGATCGGCTGGTTGGAGAACACCGGCAGTGGCCGGGCGACCACCTTCGAGCCCTGCGAGCCCGATGCGGTCGCACGTCGCGCGCGGATGGAGCAGTTCGCGGCCCTGTGCAGCCACCCGCTGCTCCGGCTCGATCGGTCGCTCGTCTACGACCTGCTGGTCCAGGAACACGACATGGCAGAACTCGTCCACACCGCTGTGGCGGCCGAGGGCACCGTCGCCCGGTTCCTGGTCGACGGCGCCCCGATCGGCCTGTTCGCCGACGTCGCGGCCGCCCCGACCCGCTGGGCCGACCTCGCCGGCGACCTCGACCAGCTGCGTGCTTTGGAACCGGGGGAGGACATCGTCGGGCACTGGCAGGCGTGGGACGGGGCCGCGTGGCGGGACCTTCCGTCGGTGCCGGAGGCCGTCGAAGCAGAGAGCAGCGGTCTGATTCTCACCGCTGTCTGACCATGAGGACCTTCGGGGTCCCGGCGACGGGACCTCACCCGTGCGGGACGAGCACCACGGGGCACTCGGCGTGATGGCCCAGCGCGTGGGCGACGGGACCCACGCGCATCCCGTGGCGGCCGTCGCCGTGGTGGCGGGCACCTGCGACGATCAGGTCGGCGTGGTGGGTGGCCTCGGTCAGCACCGCGGCGGGGGCCCCGTGCGCGACGCGGTGGCTGACGTGGACGTCCGGGTACTTCGCGTGCCACGTGCGCACGACGGCCTCCAGCGCGGCGTCGAGGTCGGCGGCCGCCGCCGCGGTGGCCTGGCGGACGTCGGCGACGTTGCCGATGTATTCGGCGTACTCGGCCGTCCAGGTCATGTCCCAGGCGTACACGGCTGCGACACGGGCTCCGCGCCGCGAGGCTTCGGCGAAGGCGAAGTCCAGGACCTCGTCGGAAGGCTCCTCGACGTCGACCGCCACGAGGACCACATCGTGCGGGTCGCGGGGCTCGCCGCGCACCACCATGGTGGGGACGCAGGACTGTGTCAGAGCACGCATGGAGACCGAGCCGAGCAGCAGGCCGGTGAAACCGCCGCGGCCCCGGTTGCCGACCACGAGCAGGTCCGCGCCGCGGGCCGCGGTGGTCAGCGCCTCGGCGGCGTCGCCGGGCACCACAGCGGCGTCGACGTGCAGGCCGGGGAAGCGGGAGCGTGCGAGGTCGGCGCCATGCCCCGCGATGTGCTCCGCGGAGCGTTCGAGGGTCGCCCCCACGCCGGCGGGAACGTAGGTCTTCGGGGCGGTCGAGGAGATCCAGTCGAAGGCGTGCACGACGGTGAGCGATCCGCCGCGCCAGGCGGCCTCCCGCGCGGCCTGGACAAGAGCGCGCTCGCTGTGCGGGGTCTGGTCGTAGCCGACGACGACGGTGGACTTCATGATTCCTCCGGATGCTCCTGTGCCCTGCGGTTCCAGATCCACGATCCCGCCGCGCGCGCGACGGTCCCAGGGCCTGACGGCACGCCCGGCCCCGGGCCGGGCCGCGGACCCGACCCGGGCCTTAGGTCCCGGGTCGGCGCAGTCGCGGCGCGTCGGACCGAGGCGTCTCAGGCCCCCGTCGTCTCCGCGATCAGTGCTCGGAGACGATCGCGACCGGGCAGTGCGCGTAACTCCGAAGAGTTCGGGGCGCTCTCTTCTTCCTGGCGGATCACCGCGGCTGCTGCTCGGCGATGGCCGCCCAGTCGTCGGATCCGTGCCCGTCGGCGATGGCGCGGTCGAAGACCTCGCGCAGCAGGTGGCCGATCGGCAGTGGAACCTTGGACTCGGCCGCGGCGTCGAGTGCGAGGCCCAGGTCTTTGCGGCCGAGCACGGTGGTGAATCCGGCGGGCCGGTAGCGGCGTTCGGCGATCGCCGAACCGTAGCCCGCGTACACGGCCCCGGGAAACAACGTCGAGGTGAGCAGTTCGATGAGTCCCGCGGCGTCGATCGCACGGGCTTCGGCGAGGCTGACCGCTTCGCCGAGCGACTGGATCGCACAGGCGATCAGGTAGTTGCCGAGGATCTTCACGAGATTGGCCTGCTCGGGGTGCTCGCCGATGCGCCAGGTGCGCGAGCCGATCACGTCGAAGTACGGCTGGACCCGGCCGATCAGCCCCGGCTCGCCGGCCGCGAGGATGGTGAGCGCCCCGGCCTCGGCCACCGGCACGCGACCGAAGACCGGGGCCGCGAGGTATCCGACGCCGTGCTCAGCGTGCGCCGCCGCGGCCCGGCGGGCCAGATCGACACTCACCGTGGCGAGGTTGACATGCACGGTTTCACGCGGCGTGCCGGCCAGGACGCCGGAGTCGAGGAACATCTCGGTCACGGCACGGTCGTCGGAGAGCATGGAGAAGACGACCGGCGCGGACAAAGCCTCCTGGACCGATGCCGCTCGCCGCGCTCCCACCGCGACGAGCTCGTCGACCGCAGCGCCGGTGCGGTTCCACACGAGAACCTCGTGGCCCGCGCTGATGAGATTGCGCGCGATGGGCCGGCCCATCGCCCCGAGGCCGATGACCGCGATGCCGCTCACAGGAAACCCTCCTTGGTTGAACCACCTAAGACGGTTCAACCATGGCACGCGGCCCCGCGTTTGTCGAACCGTCTAAGATGGTTCGCATGGCGGTGTCATCGATGACGGAGGCCGGGATGGCCGAGGAAGCGCAGCGCGTGTTCCGCCTGGACAACGAGGTCCTGGCATTCCGGTTCACCGCCACCGTCAGCGACCGGCGCGGTGCCACACCCTACGAACGGCTCGGCGACCCCGGACGGCTGGCGCTATGGCTGCGCAGCGCGGGGCTCGACGTCGGCGGCGCGTCCCTGAGCGACCTGAACGACGCGCTCGAACTGCGCGAGGCGATCTACCGCATCGGAAAGGCGATCGCCACGGCACGACAGCCCGATCCCGAGGATGTACGTACCCTCAATGCGGCCGCCGCCGCCGGACGAGCAGTCGCGATCCTCGACGGTGACGTCATGCGCTGGCACCTGACCGAAACCGCCCCTGTCCGCGACGCCCTCGGAGTCCTGGCCACGGACGCCATCCGCGTGTTCGGCGCCTCCGAGCGCGACCGCGTCAAGTGCTGCGAAGGCCCCGAATGCGCAGGACTGTTCCTGGACACCAGTCGCGGCGCCAACCGCCGCTGGTGCTCCATGAACACCTGCGGAAACAAGGCCAAGAAATCGCGACTCACCGCACGGTGACACCCAGCCGCCGTCACCACGCGAAGGCGGCGAATCGACCAGCGGGACGCGAGTGATCTTTCGCGCCGCTGACGGCGCGCAGCGACCAGGCGCTGGAAGGCAAGGCGTGCGACGCCCCGCGGGGCTTCACCCGACAGACGCTGGCGGGCGTCGCCAAGAAGTAGCGTCGTGGCGGGACGCCGCCGTCGGCGGTGGACGACCGGCCCGGCCGGCGCACCGATCGTCGCGGACTCCGTCTCCGTCAGGTGTGGTCGGCGGCCTGGCCGGCTGCCGACTTCCTGGAACAGGGCCGGAGCGCTTCGGCGTCGCCGAGCCGAGCGTTCACGATGATCCGCCGGCGGTGTGGTTGACGCCGTTGAGGATGATCAGCTCGGCGGTGCCGTCGACGAGGCGGTAGGCCAGGCCGGCCACGGCGGTGTCGCCGTTCGCCACCGCGTCCGAAAGGATGCGGGAGCGGTCCAGCAGCAGGTGGACGGTGTTCCGGATCTGCTCGGCGACGAAGTCGCGGTCGTCGGTGCGGCCGGCGGCTATGGCGGCCAGCACCGACGGGGTCACCTTCTCGATGACATCACGGACGTAGCCCTCGCCGCTGGTGCCCTCGGCGACGGCGGTGCGGGTGGCCGCGACGGCGCCGCAGGAGTCGTGGCCCAGGACCACCACCAGGGGACAGTGCAGGACGGCGACTCCGTACTCGATGCTGCCCAGCACCTCCGGGCCGATGACGTGGCCCGCGGTGCGGACCACGAACAGGTCGCCCAGCCCCTGGTCGAAGATGATCTCGGCGGCCAGGCGGGAGTCGGAGCAGCCGAACAGCACGGCGAACGGCGCTTGTCCCGGGGCCAGGTCGGCCCGGCGCGCCGCGTCCTGGTTCGGGTGCTCGGGAGTCTCCGCGACGAACCGGTGGTTGCCCGCCATCAACTTGGCGAATGCTTCGTCCGGGGTCAGGTTCGCAGGGGTAGCCATGAACGCAGGTTACGGGTGTCGCGGCACCGGGGCGCGTCCCGTCCAAAGGATGAGAAAAAATTCATGCAATATTTGACAGCTGAGCGGAGGTGGGAGACGCTGGACCCACCACGCCGGCCGCGTGCCATCGCGACCGGCGGCTCACAGGCTGGGAGGCCGGGATGGAATTCTCCTGTACCGGACGGCAGAGCGATCGAGGCGTGCTTCTCACTGTCGCCGGTGACGTCGACCTTGCGATCCACACCAGCTTCCAGGCGGAGGCCGAGGCCTGGGCCGAAAAACACACCGACATGGTCGTGGACCTCTCCGGAGTCACTTTCATGGACTCCATGGGACTGCGCGTCCTGGTGGACGTCATGCGGCAGGTGGGCGCCACCGGGCACGACTTCGCTCTGCGGGATCCGTCCGCACCGGTGCTGCGGCTCCTGGAACTCGCCGGTGCGAAGAGCCTGTTCACCGTCGTCGGCGCACAGAGGATCCCCGCGTAGTCGCCCGGATGCCGATCCGGGCCGGATGACGTCCGGCCCGGATCGGTGATCGTCGCAGGCGCCGACTACGAAGCCGTCCACTTCTGGTTGCTCTGCCCGGTGCAGGGCCACAACTCCAGCGGTGTCCCGTCGGCCGCGGCCACCGCGCCTCCGGTGACGTCCAGGCACAGCCCGGACTGCACCCCGACGAACGTGCCGTCCGCCCGCCAGGCCCACTGCTGGTTGGTCCCGCCGTTGCACGTGTAGAGGATCACCGGCGTGCCGGCCGTCGTCTTGCGGCCCTGGGCGTCCAGGCACTTGCCGAGGACCTGCAACGTGTTGTCGGTGGCGTGCACGAACTGCTGGTTGGCGGAGCCGTCGCAGTCGTAGACGTCGGCGCGCGTGGAGTTGGCGCTGGACGGCATGTCCATGCAGCGACCGCTGGCGGCGCCGACATAGGTCGTCGGGCCGACCGGGGCCAGGGCGTTGGCCGAGAACCAGGCGTTGCCGCCGCCGAGCGTCCACACCGAGACGTGGGTGATGCCCAGGTTGCGGACCAGCTGCAGCTTGGCGTCGAGCGCGGTCTGGTCGACGTAGTCGTAGAACGTGCCGCTGGAACTCCAACGGATCTCGCCGGAGCCCGGGTCGCGGCGCGAGGCGATGACGGCCGGGTCGGAGGAGTAGCCCGGGGCCTTGGTCATGTCCTTCACGGTGAGGTTGCCCGTGATGTTCTGGCACTTGTTCGTCGCGGCGTAGGCCTCGGCGGGCAGACCGGCGACGAAGCGGCTCTGCTGCGCGGCCGGTATTTGTGCGAGGGCCGAGGTCAGCAGGTCCTGCATCCAGGCGTAGGGGGAGAAGGCCAGGCACGTGCTGCCGACCGGGGACTGGTACTCGTCGTCGTACGTCATCATCACGACCTGGTCCACGCCGTCGGCCAGCACGGTGCCGTAGTTGAACCCGGTGGTGGTGTCCGGCGGGCCCTCGACCTGGAGCTTGAGACCGGCGGCGTGCAGGCCGGCGGCGAGCTCGGTCAGGAAGCTGTAGTAGTTCGCCTGGTCATCGCCGGTCCAGTCCCAGTAGTTCTCGAAGTCGACGTCGGCGCCGGTGAAGCCGATGTTCTTCACGAACGTGGTGATGGTGGAGATCGCCGCGGCACGCTTGGCTTTGGTGCCGGTCAGTGCTTCCTCGGAGGGGAGGTCGGCGAGGGAGACGGTGACGTACTGCTGCGCCGAGTGCGCCTTCACGTCGGCGGCGTTGGCCGTGCTGTAGCCGTTGCAGGCATAGGCGGGGTTGCTCGCCAGGAGGGTGTAGGGGCTGCCGTCGGTGTCGATGTCGATGTACTCGGCCTTGAGGATCCCGTTCTGCACGCGGCCGTCGGCGTACTCGGCCGGGGCGGAGCAGGTGACGTTGCCGACGGGGCCGGGGTAGAGCCATTCCTGGACCTGGATGGGAGCGGCCGCGGAGGCTGTGGTGGTCGACGCCGCGGTCGTCCCGGCTGTGCGGGCGGCCCGTGGCGCGGCGCCGGCCGGCCACGCCGCCACGCCCACCAGAAGCGCCGCCGCGGCGGCGGAAGCGGCCAGAGCCGTCCGCCGCCCGGGGGAGGGGGGAATCGTCATGGCGGACATCATGCGACTGGTATTTACCAGTGGTCAATACCAGTGCGCGGTTTTCGGTAAAGGATCACGACGCCGACGGCGCGGCGAAGTACGGGTCGCTCGGCATCGCGCCGGCGTCTCCGCTCCCCGTGGACCACTCGCCCGCCAGCACCCGGCCGCCGCCGCGGTTCCGCGTGAGCGACAGACGGGACACCACGCGGTACCGGTCGCCCCGGTACACCGAGTGCGCGAACTCCACGACGCGGCCGTCGGCGTCCTCGGTGACCCGTTCGAACAGCAGGGCCGGGAAGTGCAGCGGCACGCCGAGCAGCGCCGCCTCCTCCTCGTCGGTCACGGTCGGCTCGATGGTCTGCACGGCTTCGGTGACGCCGATGCCGTAGCGGACTTCCAACAGCTCGTAGAAGGAGTTCTCCTCCAGGTCCGCGGCGGTGATGCCGGGTACCAGCTCCTCCGGCAGGTACAGCGTGTCCACCGCCATGGGCTCGCCGTCGACCAGGCGGAGGCGGGTGACCCGCAGGACCGGTGCCGAGGGGGCCAGGCGGAGCCGGCGGCCGACGCGGGCGCCGGCCGTGATGCGGGTGAAGTCCACCGTGCGGCTGCTCCAGGTGCCGGTCACGCCGGCCACCGCGTGGGCCGTCGCCGGGCCCTGCGTCGCCGGCGCCAGGTTCTGGGCGATCTTGCGGCGCGCCACGAACATGCCCTGGCCGTGGCGGCGGACCAGCAGCCCGTCGCGGACCAGGTCGTCGACGACGGCGCGGACCGTGGGGCGGGACACCGACAGTTCGGCGCACAGGCGGCGCTCCGAGGGGATCGCCTGCCCCGGCTCCAGGGTCTCCACCAGGTCCAGCAGATGGTCGCGGACCAGGTCGCGCTTGAGCCGGCCGGCCTCGGCGGACGCCGAGGGGCTGCCGTCCATGGGACTCCTTCGTGATGCGTGGTGCGTGCTGTGCGGGGCCTTTCCGGGCAGGCCGAAGGCGCCCCGGTGCCGCCATCCTGCCGGAGCGACCGGCAACTGGTCAACCCATTGCGCAACTGGTAAGCCAACTGGTAAACACCTCTGCTCATGAGAACCCCACTGCGACGGGCCCGGGTCTCGATCCCCGCCCTGCTATGCGCCGCCGCGCTGCTCGCCGGCTGCGGGACCGGTGGCACCGACGCCTCCGGGTCGGCACCGAAGGCGCGCACCGGTGCGGACGACACCACACCGGTCACGATCACGTTCTGGCACGCGTTCACCGACGACCGCGAGGTCGACGCGGTGGCCAAGGTGCTGGACAAGTTCCACGCGAAGTACCCGTACATCACGGTGAACGCGGTGAAGGGCCAGACCGACGACAAGATCAACCAGGCTGTGCGCGGCGGTACGGCACCGGACGTCGCCGCCTCGTTCAACGCCGGCAACGTCGGCGGGTGGTGCTCCTCCGGCGGTATGCAGGACCTGGGGCCGGACATCGCCGCCGACAAGGTGGACCTGTCGGTGATCCCGAAGGCGGTCCAGGACTACACCGCCTTCAAAGGCAAGCGCTGCACCATGCCGTGGCTGGCCGACACCTTCGGGCTCTACTACAACAAGAAGCTGTTCGCCGCGGCGGGCATCGCCGAACCGCCGAAGACCATGTCCGAGCTCGCCGACGACGCCAAGAAGCTGACCGCCTACAACGGCGACGGGTCGATCAGGGTCGCCGGCTTCATGCCCTACATGGGCGGCTACGAGATGGTGACCGAGCACCTGGTGACCGCATGGGGCGGTCAGTGGCTGACCGCCGACGGCAAGTCCAACACCAGTCAGGACCCCGCCTTCGCCGCCGCGCTCACCTGGCAGAAGAAGCTCGTCGACACGATGGGGGCGGACAAGCTCAAGGCGTTCAAGACCGCGATGGCGCCCGAGCAGTCGGCCCAGAACGCCTTCGAAGCCGGCAACCTGGCGATGATGGTCGACGGCGAGTGGCGCACCGCGTTCATCAAGGGTGACCAGTCCGCCGTGGACTACGGCACCGCTCCGATCCCGGCGGCCGACGACCATCCCGAGCTGTACGGCTCCGGCTACGTCGGCGGCAACGTCATCGGCATCCCCAAGGGCAGCAAGCACCCGGACGCGGCCTGGAAGCTGGTGAAGTTCCTGTCCACCGACACCGACGCGCTGGTCACCCTGGCCAACGACGTCGGCAACGTGCCGACCACGCTGCCCGCGCTGGACTCCCCGCAGCTCACGCTGACCTCCGACCCGCACTTCAAGACGTTCCTGGACGTGTACAAGAACCCGCACACGTCGACGACCCCGGCCGCGGCCGACGGCGGCGCCTACGTCACCAACTTCGAGCCCTTCGCCGAGAAGTGGCAGGACGGCGGCGTGCCGGACCTCAAGGCGGGACTGGCCGAGCTGGACAAGCAGAACGACGCGGCACTCTCGCTCGGGTCCTGACATGGCGATCCCGCACGTGCTCGCCCCTCGGGCGGCGGCCCACCGCCGCCGCCTGGTGGTGGCCGCCTTCCTCGCGCCGGGCGTGGTGGGGATCGGGCTGTTCCTGATCTATCCGCTGCTCACCACCGTCTACCTGTCCTTCACCAACTCCAACATGATCTCCCCGGCCAAGTGGGTCGGCCTGCGCAACTACCGCTACCTGTTCACTCAGGACCCTTCGATCTGGCAGGCCGTCCGCAACACCGGCTGGCTGGTCGCGATCATGGTCCCGGCCCAGCTGCTGTTCGCGCTCGGCGTCGCCATGGTCACCGCGCGGCTGAAGGCCGGAGCCGGGATCTACCGCACCTTGTTCTACCTGCCCGCGCTGGCGCCGCCGGTCGCCGCCACCGTCGCCTTCGTGTGCCTGTTCACCCCCGGCACCGGCCCGGTCGACCACCTGCTGCACGCCCTGGGGCTGCCGCAGCCGCTGTGGTTCACGTCCGAGACGTGGTCCAAGCCCGGCCTGGCGCTGCTGGCGCTGTGGGGGAGCGGCAGCAGCATGGTGATCTTCCTGGCCGCGCTGCTGGACGTCCCGGCCGAGCTCTACGAGGCCGCGGCGCTCGACGGCGCCGGCTCCTGGCAGCGGTTCCGCCGGATCACGCTGCCGACCATCTCCCCGGTCCTGCTGTTCTCGGCGGTGACCGGCGTGATCGCCGCCCTGCAGTACTTCACCCAGGCCGTCGTGGCGCAGCAGACCGCCGGGAACAGCCGGATCGGCGTGCCGCCCGGCTACCCGAACGGCAGCACCCTGACGTATTCGCAATGGCTGTACGTCGTCGGCTTCGGCCAGTTCCACATGGGCTACGCGTGCGCGCTGGCCGTGCTGCTGTTCGCCGCCACCATGCTCGCCACAGTCGTCCTGCTCCGCCGGGCGTCCGGTTTCACTCCGCAGGAGGCCGCGTCGTGACCGCCGTCGCTCCCGGACGTGCCGGCACCCCGGCCGTCTCAGCCCGCCGCGCTTCCGTGGCACGGGCCCGCCGCCGCCGGATCCTGGTCTGGATCGCGGATCACACGGTCGCGGTGAGCCTGGTCGTGCTGTTCACGTTCCCCCTGGTGTTCATCGTCCTCACCTCGGTGATGACCGACCAGCAGGCGCTCACCCCGGACCTGTGGCCGCGGCACTGGCAGTGGTCCAACTACGCCGAGGTGTTCCGGCGCGCGCCGGTGTTCACCTGGCTCCGCAACACGGTGGTGTACGCGGTGCTGGCCACCGCGGCGATGCTGGTGTCCAGCGTGCCGATCGCGTACGCGCTGGCCCGTTTCAGGTTCCGCGGCCGCAACACCGCGTTCCTGGCGGTGCTGACGATGATGATGCTGCCGCCGCAGGTGCTGGTGATCCCCATGTACTTGTTCTGGGCGCATCTGCACCTGACCGGGACCGTCTGGCCGCTGGTGGTGCCGTCGCTGTTCGGCGACGCGTTCTCGGTGTTCCTGTTGCGCCAGTTCCTGCTGACGCTGCCCCAGGAGTACCTGGACGCCGCCAAGATCGACGGCTGCGGCGAGATCAGGGCCCTGGTCCGGGTGGTGCTGCCGATGATGAAGCCGGCCGTCGCCGCCGTCGCCCTGTTCCAGTTCTTCTCGGCCTGGAACGACTACTACGGGCCGCTCATCTACACCGGGGAGAACCCGCAGCACTGGACGCTGGCCGTCGGGCTCGCCGGATTCCGCACGTCCCAGGCCGTGGAGTGGAACCTCACCATGGCCGCCACCGTGATCGCCATGGCCCCGGTGATCATCGTGTTCTTTTTCGCTCAGCGCGCCTTCATCGAGGGCGTCACCATGACAGGAGTCAAGGGTTGAAGATCGTCGTCGTCGGTGGCGGTTCCACCTACACCCCCGAACTGGCCGACGGGTTCGCCCGGCTGTACGGACAGCTCCCGCTGGAGGAGCTGGTGCTCGTCGACGTGCCTGCCGCCGCCGACCGGCTCTCCCTGGTCGGCGGGGTCTCCGCGCGGATCCTCTCCCGGCTCGGCCATCCCGGCCGGGTGGTGACGTCCGTGGCGCTGGACGAGGCGCTGGAAGGCGCGTCAGCCGTGCTGCTGCAACTGCGGGTCGGCGGGCAGGCCGCCCGGCACAGCGACGAGACCTTTCCGCTGATGTGCGGTTGCGTCGGCCAGGAGACCAGCGGCGCGGGCGGCCTCGCCAAGGCGCTGCGGACCGTGCCGGTGGTGCTGGACATCGCCGAGCGGGTGCGGCACGTCGCCCCGGAGGCCTGGATCGTGGACTTCACCAACCCGGTCGGGATCGTGACGCGGGCGCTGCTGGACGCCGGGCATCGCGCGGTGGGGCTGTGCAACGTCGCGAAGGGGTTCCAGCACACGTTCGGGGACTGGCTCGGGGCGGACCCCGAGGAGGTGGAGCTGGACCACGTCGGTCTGAACCACCTGACGTGGGAGCTCGGGGTGCGGGTGCGGGGCGAGGACGTGATGCCCGAGCTGCTGGCCCAGCACGCCGACAGCTTGGCGGCGAGGTGCATGCTGCCGGTCGACGTGCTGGAGCGGCTGGGCGTGATCCCGTCCTATTACCTGCGCTACTACTACGGGCACGACCGGGTGGTCGAGGAGCAGCGGAGCGCGCCGTCCCGGGCCGAGGCGGTGACCGAACTGGAGAAGCAGCTGCTGGCGCTGTATGCCGACCCGACGCTGGACACCAAGCCGGCACTGCTCGGCGAGCGCGGCGGGACGTACTACTCGGAGGCGGCGGTCGCGCTGGTCGGCGGATTGCTGCGGGACACCGGTTCGACGCAGGTGGCGAACGTGCGCAACGGCAGGACCCTGCCGTTCCTGCCGGAGCGGGCGGTGATCGAGGTGCCGTGCCGGATCGGCGCGGCCGGGGCCGAACCGCTGCCGGTGGCGGAGCTCGACCCGTTGTATGCGGGGCTGATCGCGCACGTGTCGGCGTATGAGGAACTGGCGGTGCGGGCGGCGGTCGAGGGCGGTGTCGAGCGGGTGGAGCGGGCACTTCTGGCGCATCCGCTGATCGGGCAGATCGGTCCGGCGCGGGAGCTGGCGGCGGAGCTGGTGACGCGGAACGCGGACTTTCTGCCGTGGGCCGCGCGGTGAGGCTGCTCGCGGTCGACGGGGGGAACAGCAAGACGGACGTGGTGCTGGCCGACAGGGACGGAAGGGTGCTGCGACGGGTGCGCAGCGGGTCGTTCCGGCCGCAGGTGACGGGTGTCGGTGCGGCGTTGGACGCGCTGGGGGAGGCGATCGCCGAAGCGCTCGACGGCGCTGACGGCGTCGTCGGGCAGCTGTCCGCCTTCGTCGCGGGGGCCGATCTCCCGGCTGAGGAGGCCGTGCTGGCCGAGGCGTTCGCCGCTCGCGGCTGGGCCGAGCGGGTGCACGTCGCGAACGACACGTTCGCGGTGCTGCACGCGGGATCGCGGTCCGGGACGGGTGTCGCAGTGGTCTGCGGTACCGGGATCAACTGCGTCGGCCTGGCCGCAGACGGCCGGGTGGCGCGGTTCCCGGCGCTCGGCGCGATCTCCGGCGACTGGGGCGGCGGCATCGACCTCGGTGCCGGGGCGCTCTGGCACGCGGCGCGGGCCGAGGACGGTCGCGGGCCCGAGACGGTGTTGCGGACGGCGGTCGCCGAGTACTTCGGCCGCGCCTCGGTCGCGGAGGTGACCGAGGCGCTGCACACCGGCGCCCTCCACCACGCGGCGCTGCCCGGACTGGCCCGGCCGCTGTTCGACGCCGCGACGGCCGGGGACGCGGTGGCGCTCGCGCTCGTGGACCGGCTGGCCGAGGAGATCGTCGCGATGGGTGTCACAGCCCTGCGACGCCTCGACCTTCTGGACGATCCGGCTGAAGTGGTGCTCGGCGGCGGGATCCTGGCCGCCGGGCACCCGCGGCTGGCGGCACGGGTGGCCGCCGGGTTCGCCGGCGTCGCGCCGCGGGCCGTGCTGCGGACGGTCGACCTGCCTCCCGTCGCCGGCGCCGCGCTGCACGCGCTCGGCGTGCTGCATCAGAACCCGGACACACTCCGAGCCGCGCGCGAACGGCTGCTCGACGAATGCGGAGCCTCATGAACACCGATCTCGAACGCCGGGCCGACGCCACCGTCTTCCCCGGGTTCTCCGGAACGGCCGTGCCGGACTGGCTGCGGCGCCGGATCGCCGAGGGCGTGCGGGGCGTCGTGCTCTACCACGACAACATGGCCGGGCCGGAGGCGCTGGCGCGGCTCACCGCCGGCCTGCGGGCCGAGCGCGCCGATCTGCTGATCGCGCTGGACGAGGAGGGCGGCGACGTCACCCGGCTGCACCTGGCCGAGGGCAGCCCGTGGCCGGGGAACCTGGCCCTCGGGGCGGCCGGCGACCCGGAGCTGACCCGCGAGGTCGCCCACTCGATCGGCACGACGCTCGCCGGGCTGGGGGTCAACGTCGACCTGGCGCCGGTCGTCGACGTGAACACCGCCGCCGGCAACCCGGTGATCGGCACCCGCTCGTTCGGCGCGGAGCCGGAGTCGGTCGCGGCACACGGCGCGGCCTATGTCAGGGGCCTGCAGGCGACAGGCGTCGCCGGATGCGCCAAGCATTTCCCGGGCCACGGTTCCACGGTGGTCGACTCGCACCACGACCTGCCGGTGGTGGCGGAGGACCGCGAGGCGTTCGAGGCGGTGGCGCTGCCGCCGTTCCGGGCCGCGATCGAAGCCGGGGTGGCGGCGGTGATGACGGCGCACATCCGGCTGCCGGCTTATGACGACGTCCCGGCGACGATCAGCCGGGCGGTGCTGACCGGCCTGCTGCGCGAACAGCTCGGCTTCGACGGCCTGGTGATCACCGACTCGCTGGAGATGCACGCGGTCTGCGACCGCTACGGCATCGCCGGCACCGCCGTCAGAGCCTTGGCCGCCGGTGCCGACGCCCTCTGCGTCGGGACGCACCGCGGCGAGGCGCGAGCTCGCATGCTGCGGGAGGAGATCACGGCGGCTGTGCGGCGCGGAGAGCTGACCGAGGAGCGGTTGACGCAGGCGGCGCGGCGGGTGGAGGTGCTCGCCGAACGGTTCGCGCCAGGGAGATCCTCGGGCTCGATCGACGGCGCGCCGGACCGGAGTTCCCTCACCGCGGCCCGCCGTGCGCTGACCAGCGCCGACCTCGTCCCGCTGACGGCCCCACCCCTGGTCATCGAACTCCACGACGAGCCGACTCCCGCGATCGGCGCCACCGCGTGGGGCCTGGGCGCCCTCCTCGCCGACCGCCTCTCCGGCACCACGGTGGTCCACACCGACGCCGATGCCGTCCCACCGCCCGACCCGAACCGTCCTCTGCTCCTCGTGGTCCGCGATCTGCACCGCCGTCCTCGAACCGCCGCCGTCGTCGCCGACCTGCTCGCGGCCCGCCCGGACGCGGTCCTCGTCGAAATGGGCCTGCCGCGGTACCGGCCGCCTCAAGGCACCGCGTTCCTCGCCACGCGCGGCGCGTCGCGAGTCAGCGCGCTCGCGGCGGTCGAGGTGCTGACGGGCCGGCGAGGACCCGCACCGGTTTCGACCGCCGGCCCAGCCGCTCGCCGCGAGCGGGGGTGACGTCGAACTCGTAGACATGACCCGGCGCCAAACCCCGGGCCCGCCAATGGTCGCCCAGGACGGGCAGGGGGCCCAGCGCGCGCCGCTCCCCGAGTGTGATGTCCCGCATCGCGACCCGGTACGCGGACGCGCCCCGCACCCGGCTCCACCGAAGCTGCACGCTCCCGCCCCGGCTCGGAGTCGCGGCGAGCGCCGGCTCGGTCAACGGCAGATCCCTCGGCCGGTCGTGGGGCGCGCTCCACGGCCGGCGGCCGACGCCGAACTCACGCAGCACTTCGGCGAACGCGGCGGCCATGACCAGTTCGCCGCCCGGGTTCGGGTGGATCGCGTCGTAGGTGTCGGAGGCGGGGTCGAAGCCGCTGCGGACGTCCACCAAAGCGACGCGGGACCGCGGCGTGGACCATGCGGCGAGCGCCGACGGCAGCTTGGCGTTGTAGTCCTTCAGCGTCTCCCGGAACCACGCGTTCCCCCACGAAGACGTCCCGGCGACGTTCGCGACCAGGACTGTCACCTCCGGTGCGGCGGCGCGGGCCTCGGAGACGACCGCGCCCAGGTCCCGCAGCGCCTGCTCGGGCGGTCCCACCATGGCGAGGTCGTTGAACCCCAGCTGGATCAGGAGGAAGTCCGGTTGCTCGGCCGCGACCACGTCACGGACGGCGCCGCGCGCCGCGTGCGCGGTCCACCCCGGTCGCGCGCAGTGCCGTCCTGCGAAAGTGCCGTCTCGATAGGGACCCGTCATCGGATTCGCGGCCTCGACACCCGTCGGCGCCGACCGCCCCTCCACGAGCGCCAGCAGTACCGGATCCTCGTACATCGAGAACGTCCCGCTGTACGGTCCCACGAACTCGGCGGCCGTGTCCGTGCGCCGATAGTGCTCGCCCAGCCGCCACCGCCATGTGTAGTCGTCCTGCATCCCGCTGGCGAGCGAATCGCCCAGGATCATGATCCGCGGTGCCCGCACAGGCTCCAGCCTCCTCCTCGGTCGCGAGGAGGAAGACGTGCCCGCCCGCCCGGGCACCCAAACGATCTGATCGAGTGCCCGTTTGACTTCCGTGATCGCGGCTATCAGGAGCCTGGCCACCGGGGATCCCCCCCGCCCGGTGGCTGCCGCATCCGAGGCGACCGCCGCGGATGCGGAGGCGAGGAGGAGTCTGTATGCCAGAGCCTTCCCGGATCCGCGGGAACGCGTCATCCCCAGGCGGTTCCTGGGTCCGGACAGGATTCGGGCTCGGCATCGGGCTCCTCCTCGCTTACGGACTCGCCCAGGCGCTGCTCGGAGCCGAGCAGGTTCTCCTGCTCGCCCTGCTGTCCCTGTTCATCGCCGTCAGCTTGGAGCCCGCGGTGGCGGCGCTGGTGCGGCTCGGCGCGCGACGGGGCGTGGCCGTGGCAGTGGTCGTGGCGGGGATGCTCGGCGTGGTGGCGGTGTTCGTCGCGCTCGCGGTGCCGCCGGTGACCACCGAGATCGACGCGCTGGTGAAGGCTGTGCCGGTGTGGATCCAGCAGCTGCACGACCACCACTCGGCCCTGGGTCGGCTGGAGGACCGCTACCAGGTCCTGGAGAAGGTGAAGCAGCACTTCTCCGGGCCGGACGCGGGTTCGGCGCTGTTCTCCGGCGTGCTGGGCATGGGACGGCGGCTGGTGGGCGCGGTCGCGGGCCTCCTGGCCGTCAGCACCCTGACCATCTATCTGCTCACCGGCATGCCGGTGATCAAGCGGTTCGCCCTGCGGTTCGTGCGCGCGCCGCGGCGGGAGACCGTGGGGGACCTCACCGACCGGATCATGACGCAGGTCGGCCGCTACATGCTGGCGAACGTCGCGACCTCGGTGCTGGCCGGGCTGGCGACGTTCGCGTGGGCGTGGCCCTTCGGCATCCCGTATCCGGCGCTGCTGGGGATGTTCGTCGCCATCATGGACCTGGTCCCGATCATCGGCTCCACCGTCGGCGGGATCGTGGTCAGCCTGGTGGCGCTGGCCGTCTCGGTCCCGGTGGCGGCCGCGACGGCCGTCTACTACACGGTGTTCCGCTTCGCCGAGGACCATCTGGTCAACCCGCTGACGATGAAGTACGTGGTGCGCATCCACCCGGCGGCCACGATGCTCGCCGTGCTGGCCGGCGGCACGCTGCTGGGCATCGTCGGCGCGCTGGTCGCGGTGCCGGCCGCCACCGCGGTCGGGCTGATCCTGGAGGAGGTGGTGTTCCCGGAACGGGATGCCGCCGAGCCGGGCGGCGTTCCCCGGCCCCAGGCCGCCGCCGTCCAGACCCTCAGCTCACCGGGTCCGGATCAGGCTCGCCGTCCGGCAGCGGCCCGACCACCGAGAACAGGCTCGTGACACCGGCCAGCTCCAGGACCCGCAGCACCGGTTCGGACGGCGCGGCGAGCGCGAACCCGCAGTTCTGGTGGGAGGCCCGCTGCATGGTCTGCACCAGCACCCGCAGGCCCATCGAGTCCAGGAACGTGACCCCGGAGAGGTCGAAGACCACGTCCGTGGGCGCCGACGGCCACGCGGCGTCCACGTCGGTCTGGAACCGGGCGTGGGCTGCGAGGTCCACGTCCCCGGTGACTGTGTACACCAGGAGTCCACCGGTCTGCTGTGAGGTACAAGAGAACTCCATGTCGGCTCCTAGCCCGTGGGTGCCGTGCGATGCGGGGTCCAGCTTTCGGTATGCCCGCCAAGTCTGTCAACTGATGCATGAATTTTTTCTCGTGTTTTATGCTTCATAGGTGTGCCCACGTAGGTGACCCACGACGACCGGGGAGCGACCATGGATCCTGAACCACCCACGGCACAGACGGTGCCGGCCACCCGGCCGGAGACGGACACGGTCCTGATCCGTGTGCCGGCCCACCCCGACTACCTGGCCATCATCCGGTCCGCCTCCGCGCACGTCGGCACCAAGCTCGGGTGCACCCTGGCGGAGGTCTCCGATCTGCGCCTGGCGTTGGACGAGGCCTGCGGCCTGCTGCTGCGGCACACCGTCCAGGACCCGGTCCCCGACGGCGGCGGCGACCTGGAGTGCCGGTTCGTGCTCGACGGCGAGGCCCTGCGCGTCGTGCTGAGCCTGCAGGCCCGCGACGCCGTCCGGCCCGAGACCGACGAGTTCGGCTGGACGATCCTGACCGCGCTGGTCGACGACTTCCTGTGGCGCGTCGACGGTCCGACCGTGCACGTCGAGATCGTGAAGCGCCGAACGCCGGGGAGGTGATCCATGGACGCGTCCGTCGAGCCGGGCGACCGGGCCCGCGAACGGGCCGCCGCCCGCGAGGCGCTGCTCCGTCTCAAAGCTCTGCCACCCGACGACGCCGAGTACGCCGACCTGCGCGAACACGTCATCGGCGAGTACATGTCCTACGCCCGCTACCTCGCCGGCAAGTTCCAGCTCCGCGGCGAGTCGCTGTCCGATCTGGAACAGGTGGCCTACCTGGGCCTGGTCAAGGCGGTCGACAACTACGACCCCGAGTACGGCACGACCTTCCTCACCTACGCCACCCCGATGATCGCCGGCGAGATCAAGCGCCACTTCCGCGACACCACGTGGGACCTCCACGTCCCGCGCAGCATGCAGGAACTGTCCACCCTCGTCCGCGCCGCCGAGGCGGAGCTGACCCAGCGCGACGGCACCCCGCCGACCGCCGCCGACCTCGCCCGCCACCTGGACCGCTCACCCGACGAGATCGCCGAGGCCTACGAGGCGGCCGCGGCCCACGACGCCGCGTCCCTGGACGTGCCCGTGGCCATGGCCGACGGCGACGGCGCCACCCTGGGCGAGCTCCTCGGCGACGACGACCCCGGCTTCGACAAGATCGTCGACCGCGAGGCGCTCAGACCGCTGCTCGCGGAACTCGGCGCGCGGGACAAGCGGATCCTGCTGATGCGGTTCTTCCGCAACATGTCCCAGGCGCAGATCGGCGCCGAGCTCGGCGTCTCGCAGATGCAGGTGTCACGGCTGCTGACGCAGATCCTGAGCCGGCTCCGTGAGGGCGTCGAGTCAGGGCACTGAGAAGTGCCGGATGGGCGGCGCCGCCGGGAACCCGGCGGCGCCGCCCCTTCCTCCGGACCTCAGAGCCCGGACGCGGCCGCCGGCCGAGGCGGCTCTCAGTTCTTCGCGGTCTGCACCGCGACCAGTTCCTCGGCCATCGTCCGCAACCGCGCCGGGTCCAGGTCGCGCCGCAGCCTCGGGAACTCCTCGCGCTCCTCGTGCTCGGCGTGGGCCAGCACGGCCGAGCGCAGCTCCTCGAACCAGGCGTCGAACTCGTAGCCGTTCATGCTCAGGTCCTCGACCTCGGCGATCAGCTGATCGGCCCGCTGCTCCTCGCCGAGGCGGGCGTTGGCCATCTGGCTGCCGCCTTCGACGCTGTTGCGCGTCACCGGGTGCACCACGCGCTGCTCGCCCTTCTCATGGGTCTTCAACAGGTCCACCAGCTCGGCGAACAGCAGCTGCTTCTCCGGCCCTTCGGCGGCCGACGTCCGGTCCAGGAGGTCCTTCACCTGCTGGTGCTGGCTCGTCAGGATGTCGACGACGTCGGGTGCGGAGCCCGCTGATGCGGTCGACGCCGCCGATTCCGCCGATTCCCTCGGCATCGCAGGTTCCGCCGGCATCGCAGGTTCCGTCGGCACCGCTGCCCGCGCCGGTGCCGAACCGGCCGTCTCGGGAATCTCACCGCGCCACTGCCCGGTCTCACTGCCGCGCGCCTCGATGAACCGCCGGAAGCGTTCCAGGTCGGCCTTGATCTGGAGGCGGTCGGCGCCGATCAGGCCGCCGGCCTTCTCCATCAGCCCCTGCGGCTGCCACCCCAGGTCGACGGTGACCCGGGTCCGCTCCTCGGCCAGGGCCTCGAACGTGACGGTGCCGCTGTGCCGCACGTCGCCGTCCGTACTGCGCCACGCGATCCGCTGGTCGGGAAGCTGCTCGACGATCTCCGCGTCGAACTCCCGGCGCGCGCCGGCCACCTCCGTCACCCAGTGCGTGCGGCGGTCGTCGAGCTGCTGGACGGCCACCACCCCCGTCATGAATTCCGGGAACGATGCGAACTGCGTCCACTGGTTGTAGGCGGTCCGGACCGGAACCCGGACGTCGACGGACGTGGTCACGTCACTCATGCTGCGTCCTTCCTCAGTGCGGGCGCCGGCTCCCGGCCGGCGCCGGAAGCCTTCTGCTGCCCTCGTCGCCGGGTGCCAAACCCGACGTTTTGACCGTGGCCACGCCGGTTATGCGGGGGCTGCCGTGCCGAGGAACGGAGACGACGATGAGCATCGACGAGCGGCGCCACACCTCTGCCGACGCGTCCGTCGCGACCCTGCTGTCCCAGGCCGCCCAGCAGTTCGGGCAGCTCGCCCGCGACGAGGTCCGCCTGGCCCAGGCCGAGATGGCCGAGCAGCGCCGCAACCTGGGCTTCGGCGGCGGTCTGCTCGGCGGCGCGGGCGTGATGGCCTTCGTGGCCCTGCAGGCGCTCGTCGCCGCGCTGATCGCCCTGCTGGCGCTCGCCCTGCCGGTGTGGGTGGCCGCCTTGGTCGCGGCCGCGGCCGTGGGCCTGACCGCCGCGGTCATGGCGCGGCTCGGCAAGCGACAGATGGACAGCGCCACGCCGCCGATGCAGGAGAGCGTGGAGAGCCTCAAGGCGGACGTGGACGCGATCAAGGAAGGCGGACGGCGATGAGCACGGACCCCGAGCGGAACGGTGCGGGGCGTCCCATGACCGTCGAGCAGCTGCGCGAGCAGATCGCCGAGGACCGCCGCGAGCTGACGGAGACCGTCACGGCGCTCCAGGACAAGACCGACGTCAGGCAGCTGGCGCGGGAGCGGGTCGTGGACGCGGAGATCGCCGCGGCCGCGCTCGCATCGCGGGCCGGGCGGACGGCGGGTGCCGCGGCCGGCTTCGCGCGGCGGTCGGCGGCAGCGACCGCCGGGCAGGTGAAGGACAAGACGTCGCAGCCGGTCCGCCTGGCCCTGGTGGGGTCGACGGCGATCGTGGCGGCCGCGACGGCTGTCGCGGTGCGCCGTCGCCGCCACGGGGGCTCACACCGGCGATCACATCGGGCTTCACATCGGGGCTGCTGAACGCACGGGCCCGGCGGCCGACGTGGGGTGGGACTTGGGCGTCGCCCGGGATCACCTGCGCGACCTGGTCGCCTACTGGGCTGACGGCTACGACTGGCGCCGTCATGAGGCACGGCTCAACGCGCTGCCGCAGGGGACGACCGAGGTCGACGGCCAGTTGCTGCACTACCTGCACGTCGCCTCGCCGAACCCCCATCCTGCGTCTCTTCCACCTCTTCCACCTCTTCCACCTCATCCGCCTCGGCCCGCTGGTACGTCCGCTCAGCGATCTCGGCAGCGTGGCGAAGCCGTCGGTATTCCTGCAGCACCTGTCCCGGCCCGGGCGCGAGCCGGTCCTCCTCCGCCGTGGGGTCTTCGGCGGAGCCCGGTGCGTGCTCGTCCCGGTATTCGTTGAAACGGTCCCAAGCCTGTTCCCGCAGCAGGAACGGCAGCTGCTCCGACATCGCGTTTCACCCTCTTCACACTCGCGGTGACCGAGGCGCCCGCGTACCCCGTCCGGGCCGCGGCATGCGCGCATGTTCGGCGCATGAGGGGGCACAGCTAGGCGGCGGGTGCGCGGGATCGAGCGCGCGGACCGACGCTGGAGATGATCATGAACGTGGATCGCCGTTTCCGGGACCGTGCCGAGGCCGGCCGGCTTCTGGCCGACCGCTTGGCCGAGATCGAGTGGCACGACCCCGTCGTCCT
Organism: Catenulispora subtropica; assembly: GCF_039531675.1. Classification (NCBI taxonomy): domain Bacteria; kingdom Bacillati; phylum Actinomycetota; class Actinomycetes; order Catenulisporales; family Catenulisporaceae; genus Catenulispora; species Catenulispora subtropica. The sequence goes on along the minus strand of NZ_BAAAQM010000038.1, from coordinate 74,383 downwards.
GGCGCTTCCACGCGGCGGCGTGCCGGTGGCGGTGCCGGTCGCCGGCCGGCTCGGGGTGCCGGTCGAGGTGTTCGTCGCCCGCAAGGTCGGGATGCCCGGCGACGAGGAGTTCGGGATCGGCGCGGTCGCCGAGAACCTCGAGGAGATGGTGGTCGGCGACGCCGCCGCACAGCTCGGGTTCGACCCGCACAAGCTGGGTGAGCTGGCCGCGCGCGAGCGCGAGGAGGTGCGGCGCCGGGTGGAGGTCTATCGCGGCGGCCGTCCCCTGCCGGAGCTCGCCGGCCGCGACGTGATCCTGATCGACGACGGCCTGGCCACCGGCGTCACCATGGAGGCGGCCGCGCTGGCGGTGCGCGCGGCGGGCCCTCGGCGGCTGGTGATCGCGGTGCCGGTCGGCGCGCCGAGCACCCGCTCGCGGCTGGCCGGCGTGGCCGACGCGGTCGTGTGCCTGACGGCGCCGCCGCGGCTCGGCGCGATCGGCGCCTGGTACGACGACTTCCAGCAGGTCGGCGACGGCGAGGTCCTCGACCTGCTGGCGGCCGCGGGTTCCGGGGCCGGGCCCCGATGACCGCCGCGACGAGCGGCCTGCCCGAGGCCGTGGCCGGGATCAGGGCCCTGGCCCGTCCGCTGCGCACCGCCGACGACTTCGACCCGCTGCTGGACCGGATCGCGGACGCGCGCATCGTGCTGATCGGCGAGGCCTCGCACGGCACCGCCGAGTACTACCGCTGGCGCGCCGAGCTGTCGCGGCGGCTGATCGCGGAGCACGGCTTCTCCTTCGTCGCGGTGGAAGGCGACTGGCCGGACTGCTTCCGGATCCACCGCTGGGCCGCGGACCGCGCCGAGCCCGACCGGACCGCGCGCGACGTGCTCGGCGAGTTCGACTGCTGGCCGCGGTGGATGTGGGCGAACGAGGAGGTCGCGGACTTCGTGGGCTGGCTGCGCGAGCACAACGCCGCCACCGGCGCCGGCGTCGGCTTCTACGGCCTCGACGTCTACTCGCTGTGGGAGTCGATGGGGATCGTCGTCGGCTACGTCATGGACCGGTACCCCGACCTGCTGCGCAACGCGCAGCGCGCCTGGACGTGCTTCGAACCGTACAACGGCGATCCGAACGCCTACGCCTACGCCACCAGGATGGTCCCGACGACCTGCGAGGACGAGGTGGTCGCGCTGCTGACCGGCATCCGCCGCGCCGCCGACGCGGAGGGCGCGGACCCGCGCGACCCCGAGGCGGCCCTGGACGCCCGCCAGAACGCCGAGGTCATGGCCGGCGCCGCCCGCTACTACCGCGCGATGCTGCGCGCCGACTCCGAGTCCTGGAACATCCGCGACCACCACATGGCCGACACCCTGGACCGCCTGCTCGCCCACCGCGGCCCCTCGGCCAAAGCGATCGTCTGGGAGCACAACACCCACGTCGGCGACGCCCGCGCGACCCCGATGGCCGACCGCGGCATGGTCAACGTCGGCCAGCTGGTCCGCGAACGCCACGGCGACGCGGCCGTCGTCGCCGTCGGCATGGCCGGCCACCGCGGCACCGTCATGGCCGCCGACTCCTGGGGCGCCACTCCGCGCGTGCTCCCGGTCCCCGACGCCCCGGAGGGCAGCCACGAGCAGCTGCTGCACGACGCGCTCGGCGAGCCGTCCCTGGCGGTGTTCCCGCCCGCGGGCGATTCGCCGTGGCTGACCCGTCCACGCGGCCACCGCGCCATCGGCGTGGTCTACCGCCCGCAGCACGAACGCTTCGGCAACTGGGTGCCGACGGTGATGGGGCGCCGCTACGACGCGTTGTGCTACTTCGACACCACCGAGGCGGTGCATCCGCTGGCCGTCGACGAGCCTCCGCAACCCGGCGCCGAGCAGGAGACGTATCCGAGCGGGCAGTGACCTGACGGGAAACCCGTTGGCGAGTGATCGGGGATCGGATGTTTGATGGAACGGCCACCGACCCCGGAGGGAGCACGAGGATGTCACTGCCCACCCCCTCGTTGCCCACTGCCCGCCTTCGACTGCGAGCCTTCGAAGACGCGGATGCGGATGACCTCTTCGCCCTGCAGAGCAACGCCTACGTGCTGCGCTACTGGGACGGTCCGCCGTGGACCGAACGCGCGCGCGCCGAGAAGTTCATCACCCGCTGCCGAGAGATGGAGACGGAGGGCACCGGGGCGCGGCTGGCCGTGGAGCGGGTCTCCGACGGGGCGTTCATCGGCTGGTGCACCCTGGCCAGGTGGAATCCGGACTTCCGCAGCGCCGCGCTGGGCTATTGCTTCGACGACGCGGTGTGGGGCCAGGGCTACGCGACCGAGGCGGCACGTGCCCTCTTGCGGTGGGCGTTCGACACGCTGGACCTGAATCGCGTCCAGGCTGAGACCGATACGCGCAACGGGGCGTCCGCCCGCGTGCTGGAGAAGCTCGGCTTCCTGCGTGAGGGGACCTTGCGGGAAGACTGTGTCGTCAACGGCGAGGTCTCCGACTCGTGGGTCTTCGGGCTGCTCAGGCGGGATTGGCGACCGTCGGCCGAGCCGGTCGACGCTCGCTGAGGGCCGGACGAGAGCTCACGTCCGGCTCTCCTGGAGAGTGCTGCGAACCAGCGCCGCGGCCAGCTGCGGCAGTTCGTCCGACGGGACCAGGGCTGCGAGCTTCTTCGGATCCTTCGGCAGCCCGTACTTCTCAGCACCGTCGCGGGCGCGCTTGTCGAAGCTCGGCCGCAGTTCCTTCCACAGCCCCTGCGCCTCCCGGCAGAAGATGTCCGCGCCGACGGGGCCGATGCGCGGGAACTCCTGCAGCAGCCGCCGGATGCGCTGCGGGTCGCCGTCGGCTTCCTCGCGGAGACGTCGCAGGTCGCCGTGCCACCGCTCGATCAGCAGGTGCGCACCTTCGCCGAGGGCGGTGGAGGTGCTCTCGTCGTACCGCCTGTAGTGCGCGCGCCCCAGCGCCTCGACCAGGTCGTCCCGCGACGCGTCCGCGATCGCCCGCGGCGTGCGCCATCCCGCTTCGAACACCTCCCGCGCCGCGGCGACCGCGATGTGCGCGGAGATGCGCGTCGACAGCAGGGTGCTGAGAACGAGCAGCTGATACAGCGGGCTCGGCTTGTCCTCCAAACGGATGCCCGCTTCGTGGGCGTAGGTCGCGCCGTTGTCGGCGAGGAGTTCCTCGACGCGTTGCGAAGTCACTTCATCACCTCCGCTGCCGTACGCAGATCCGCGACGAACCCTTCGAACGCGCCCTCCCGGTCGTCCGCACGCAGCACCGCCGAGGGGTGGATGGTCACCACCACGTGGATCCCCGACCACGTCCGCACCGTCCCGCGGGCCTCGCCGACCCGGAACGCCGAGCCGAACAGGCTCTTGCCCGCGCTCCCGCCCAGCACCACGATCACGTCCGGGCGGACCGCGTCGAGCTCGGCGAGCAGCCACGGACGGCACGCGGAGATCTGCTCCTGGGTCGGGGGCTGATGGATGCGGCGCTTGCCGCCGCCGGGCGCGGGTTTCCAGCGGAAGTGCTTGACGGCGTTCGTGCGATAGACGTCCGGTTCCTCGATGCCGACCCGCGCCAGCGCCCGGTCCAGGACCCGCCCGGCCGGGCCGATGAACGGAAGGCCCTCACGATCCTCCTGATCGCCGGGCTGCTCGCCGAGCAGCAGGATCCGCGCCTGCCGCGAGCCGCTGCCGAACACGGTCTGCGTCGCGTTCCGGTACAGCTCGCAGCCCTGGCACTCCTCGGCCGCCGTGCTGAGCGTCTTCAGGCTCCGCGAGGAGGGAACGTAGGGTTCCGCACCCGCGCCGGAGCCCGCCGTTCGGTCCGGTGCCATCTCGGTCGCCCTCTCCCGCCGGTCCTACATCGGCGGTCCGGCGCCGCCGCCGAGCGGCTTGCCGAACTCGTCGCGCATCAGCGACTCGATGCCGGACTGGGGAGTGCCCTGGCCGCGGCACCAGTTGTAGGCCTCCTGCTTCTCCCGCAGGGCGGCTGTCAGTTCGGCGAGATGCTCCTTCTCCTCCGGGGTGTCGCTCCCGGGGCGTTGCCGCCGGTAGTCCGCGAGCGCTTGCTCGGCACGTCGCAGAGCATTGAGTTGTTTCTCGCAAGACATGGTTCACCTTCTCGCTCACGGTGCTGCGCCGTCGGAGAACTTCTCGACGATCTCGGAGCAGAACGCCGGCAGATCGTCCGGGTTGCGGCTGGTGACCAGGCCGCCGTCGACGCAGACCTCCTTGTCCACCCAGGTGGCGCCGGCGTTCTCGAGGTCGGTGCGCAGGCTGGGCCACGAGGTGACCGTGCGACCCCGGAGCACGTCCGCCTCGGCCAGCATCCAGGGGCCGTGGCAGATCACCCCGACCGGCTTGTCCGCCTGGAAGAAGGCCCGGACGAAGCGGACGCTCGCGGGGTCGGTGCGCAGCCGGTCGGGGTTCGCCACGCCCCCGGGGATCACCAGGCCGTCGAAATCCGCGGCGTCGACCGCGCCGGCGGCGGTCTCGGCCTGGATCCGGTCGCCCTTGTCGTGGTGCTGCATCATCTGGACTTCGTGCACCTTCGTCGATATCAGCGTAGCCGTGCCGCCGGCCGCCTTCACGGCCTTGAGGGGCTCGGTGAGCTCGGATTGCTCGACGCCGTCCGTGAAGAGGAAGGCGATTCGTTTCCCGTTCAACAAGGTCTTGTTCATGCGTTTCCTCCACGAGGTCGTGGGCTCGGCCTCTCGTGCCCCGGGGTTCGGGGTGGCAAACATGGAGGTTTCCGTGCATGGTGTGCGGCCCGCCGGGTACAGCGGCGCCTCCGGGCATCGTGGAGAGGGGCGGCTGATGGAGGTCACGGAGCGCTACGTTCTGGGGCGGCTCGTGGGAGAAGGCGCGACGGCGTGCGTCTACGAGGCGTCCGACACGGTGCTCGAGCGCGAGGTGGCCGTGAAGGTCTTCCACACGGCCGATCCCGGGGACGGCCGGTCCGAGCGGTTCAGCGAGGAGATCAGGATCCTGACCTCCCTGGTCCACCCGCATCTGCTGCCGCTGTACGACACCGGCCGGGACGGCGACGGCCGCCGGTTCATCGTGATGCCGCTGGTCCGCGGCACGACGCTGGCGCGGCTGACGGCCAGCGGGCCCGTCCCGCCCCGCGAGGTCAAGCGGATCGGGAAGGCGCTGGCCGGGGCGCTGGCCCACGTCCACGCGCGCGGGATCGTCCACCGCGACGTCAAGCCCGGCAACGTGCTGCTCGACGACGACGGGACGCCCTACCTGGCGGACTTCGGCTTCGCGCACGCCGAGGACGGCCCGGCGCTCACCGCCACCGACTGTGTGGTCGGCACCGCGGGCTACCTGGCTCCGGAGCAGGCCGAGGGGCTCGCGGTGCCGCCGGTCGCCGACGTCTACGCGCTCGGCCTGGTGCTGCTGGAGGCCCTGACCGGGGAACGCACGTATCGCGGCACGCCGATCGAACGGGCCGCCGCCAACGCGCTGCGGCCGCCGGAGATCCCCGCGAGGCTCGGTCCGGGGTGGCTGACGGTGCTGCGGGCGCTGACCGCGAGGAACCCGGCGGTGCGCCCGACGGCGGAGGAGGCGGCGTCGCTGCTGGACGCCGGTGAGGACGAGATTCCGGAGGTCACCGCGTCCGACGACACGATGGAGCTCACTCCGGTCTTGTTCGATCTGCCTGAGGGCCTGGTCCCTGCCGCCTCAGCCGTGCCCGCGGCTCCGCGCGAGACCTCCCGCCGCCTCATGGCCGGCGCAGCCGCCCTCGCCGCCGTCGCGGTCTTCGGAGTCGGCGCCGGCACGAACTGGCTCGCCTTCGGCTCCTCGAACGGCGGTAAGGTCCCGGCGCCCGCCGGACCCGGCGCGGGAGCAGCCGGTCCGCAGCAGCCTGAGACGCCCACCTCGACCTCGGCCTCGACCCCGCCCCCGACCGCCACCGCGCCCGGTTCCACGCACGACGCCGTCCGGCCGACCACCCGGGTACGGCCCGCCGACCAGGTCCTCACCGCATCGACGAATTGCCAGGAGGATCACGGCGGAAAGGGCCACGGCAAGCACAGATGCCATTGAGGAACATCGATCGCCCCTCGACCGTTGTCGAGCGCTCGCATCGAGCACTCGGCGCAGCCGAAGCCGAAGCCCTCCGGACGGTGGTCACCGAGCTCGCGGCTGCGACACGCCAGGCTTAGCGTGGTGGTGAAAAGGTGAACAGCCCGAGGGGCCGAGTGGAGGCAACGATCATGGGCAGTTTCTTCCGCCTCGTGGCCGCGGGGCCGATGTTCTTCGTCAGCGCCTGGCTGCTGATGCTCATCGTGGGCGCGGTGCACTCCGACATCGGTGTCAACGCCTTCGGCTACGACACGGCGATGGTGGTGACCATCGCGCTGTGGCTCGCCGTCGCCCCGGCGATCGGTGCGGTCGCCAGGACGCCGCAGAAGGCGTGCCCGCCGCGCGAGCGGGTCTGAGCCCGGCCGCGCGACGTCACCTGATCGGCCCACCGGGGACGCGCGCGCCTCGGCATCCGCCGCAGGTCCGAAGCGCATACTGGACAGATGTCTGACGAACCCCGAGCGCACGCCACCGGCCGCCGGAAGCGCGTATTGCTCACGACAGCCCTCGTCCTCGCGGCGATCGCTGCCGAAACCGTCGTCATGCGCCGGCGCGGCTACGGCGTCGGACTCAAGACGATCGTCCGCTGCCGCGACGGCCACCTGTTCACCACGATCTGGATCCCGGGCGCGTCGCTGAAGTCCCTCCGGTTCGGAATCGTGCGGCTGCAGTACTGCCCCGTCGGCCGCCATTTCACGACGGTCCGGCCTCTCAAGGACGACGAACTCACCGAGAAGACGCGGTCGATCGCCGGCCTGGTGCACGACGTGCCGATTCCGTGACGGCTTGACAGAGCTGCGGCCGGCCGGTGAGCGAGGAGTGCACCCCGCCACGGCGCGTCATCCTCGTCCAGCCTGGCTACGCCGTCATCTCCGTCCGCTCCCACCACTCGTAGACCAGCAGCAAGCCGTGGGGCGTCTCCGTGCGGCGGGCTGTGGCCCGGAAGTGTTCGTAGCCGTTGCCGAACTTGATCTTCAGGTCGTCGCCGAGCGTCGCGACCGTCGCGGTCCGGCCGGCCAGCTCGGCCGGCCCGCCTTCGAGAATCACAGTGTTGGTGCTGCTCATGGCCTGGTCATGCCTTGTTCCGCGGGGTGCCAACCGTGGTTGCGGCCAGTCAGGTGGCGGCGGTGCCCGCGGCGTCGGCGATCAGCACGGCCGCGCCGTCGAACCGTCCCGCCTTCAGGTCCTGGAGGGCCTGCTGGGCGTGGGGGAGCGGGTACTCGTGGGTCGTCACCTGGAGGCGGTGCTCGGCGGCGAAGCCCAGGAAGGCCTCGGCGTCGGTGCGGGTGTTGGCCGTGACGCTGCGGACCTCGCGTTCGTAGAACAGGTCGGTCTCGTAGACCAGCGGGGGGACGTCGCTGAGGTGGATCCCGGCGATCGCGAGGACGCCGCCGCGGTCCAGGGCGCGCAGCGCCACCGGGACCAGCTCGCCGACCGGGGCGAACAGGATGGCCGCGTCCAGCTTCTCCGGCGGGACGTCGAACGCGCCCGATGCGGAGGCGGCCCCCAGGTTCAGCGCCAGCTGCCGCGCCTGCTCGCCGCGGGTCATGACGTGGACCGTCGCGCCGCGGGCCAGGGCGACCTGCGCGGCCAGGTGGGCGCTGCCGCCGAAGCCGTAGATGCCGAGCCGGCCGCCCTCCGGCACCGCCGCGCGCTCCAGGGCGCGGTAGCCGATGATGCCCGCACACAGCAGCGGCGCCAGCTCGGCGTCGCTGTAGCCGGAGGGGAGACGGTGCGCGAAAGCGGCGGGCACGGTGGCGTACTCGGCGTAGCCGCCGTCGGCGTCCCATCCGGTGTAGTGCGAATCAGGGCAGAGGTTCTCCGCGCCGCGCCGGCAGAACCGGCACTGTCCGCAGGTGCTGCGCAGCCAGGCCACGCCGACCCGGTCGCCGATCGCGAATCCGGCGTCCTCCGTGCCCGGCCCGAGCGCCGCCACCGTAGCGACCACCTCGTGCCCGGGGGTGACCCGCTCGCGCCGCACCGGCAGATCGCCCTCGGCGACGTGCAGATCGGTACGGCACACACCGCAGGCGGCCACCCGCACCAGCAACTCACCCGCGCCTGCTGTGGGGACCGGCTTGGCGACCCACTCCAGCGGCCCGTCCTCGATCGGGCCCGGTTCGCGCACGACCCAGGCGCTCATCGTCGTCATCGTGTCAGCCATGCTGGCTGAACCAGTCGGCCGCGAGGTCCGCCACCTGCGTCAAAGCCCCCGGCTCGGAGAACAGGTGGGTGGCTCCCTCCACCAGCGTCAGCCGCTTCTCGCACCGCATCCGCTCCAGCGCGAGCTGGTTCAGCGCCAGCACCTCGACGTCGAGGTCGCCGACGATCAGCAGCGTGGGCGCCGTCACCCGCGGCAGCGCGGCGTCGGCCAGGTCGGGCCGGCCACCCCGCGAGACCACGGACGCGATGCGGTCGCCCTGCTCGGCCGCGGCGATCAGCGCCGCGGCGGCCCCGGTGCTCGCGCCGAAGTAGCCGATGGACCGCGGATCCGGCGTCGGACGCCGTTCGATCCACTCCACGGCCGCGATCAGCCGTTCGGCCAGCATCTGCACGTCGAAGCGCAACCGCCCGCCGCGCGCCTCCGCCTCGTCCTCGGCCGGAGTGAGCAGGTCGAGCAGCAAGGTGCTGATCCCGTCGCGCTGCAGGCGGGCGGCGACCGCGCGGTTGCGAGGGCTGTGGCGGCTGCTGCCGGAACCGTGGGCGAACACCACCAACGGGGCGTGTTCGGCGACCACGGCCAAGTCGGCACCCAGCGTACCGACCTGCGGCACGTCGACGGCTACTGCTTCGGTGGCTGCCTGCGTCTTCATGGGGCTCTCCCCGGAACTGGACGCGAAGGAACCCGCGAGGTGGGCTCCCTTCGCCGGTATTACCCGGATTCAGGTAGTGGAGGTCGCTTTCCAGCCTCTCAGCCTTCCAGCCTCTCAGCACGGCCGATGCAGACTCGATCGAAATCTCTCGAGTCCCGCTCGCCCGATGCTCCCTCGCTCGCCACGCGGGTCCACTGGTTATATACCCGTTGATGGTGCTTATAACCAGAAAGGGGATAATTTCCTCGGCCTCGACAAGTCGCTGGGGCCGGGGCGCCGGACGCCGGGCGGCGCCCCGCCCTCCCCGCACCGCTTTCCGGACGCTCAGGACACGGCGAACCGGCACAGCGCCCCGATGCCGCGGGACGCCTCGTCGGCCCAGTTCGGAGGCAGGATCCGGATGTCCGCGTCGGTGAGCACGGCGGCGCGGGCCAGCACCTCCTGCAGCGGCCCGTGGCTGGGGTTGCCGTCCGGCACGAGCACACCGTTGCGGTGCTCGGAGACGTCCGTGGGCCGCGGGCCGAACCACGCGGTCGTGGGCTCCGTCTCCCCGGTGCCCGCCTCGCGCCGGCTGAGCAGCAGGACCCGGACCTGGGCCCGGGACAGCGCGTGGATGGTCGCGGCGGGGCCCAGCACGCCCAGGCCGCCGGGGGCGGACTGGTTCCGCACCCGGTCCAGCAGACTCCGGTTCTCGTCGTTCACGTGCTCCTGCACCAGGGCCTCGACGACCTCGGCGCGGTGCTGTTCGGAACCGTCCGGACCGCGGCCGCCGGAGATGCTCTTGATCGCGACCTCGCGGACGCCGCCCGGCAGCTGGTCCAGGAAGTACTGCTGGGCGCGGACGTCGCCGCCGACGATCAGCAGTCTCGCCTGCGCCGCCTTCAGCGCCTCGCCCACGGCCTCGGCGGCCCGGCCGGCGTTGTGCTGCCACGAGTCCTCGGCGCGGTTCTGGTACCGGCCCTGCGACCAGCCGCCGGGGGCGTTGCGCTCGATCACGTCGTCGGGCCCGGCGACGGTGGCGCGCACCGGCCGCCCGGCGCCAGCCGGATGTACGACCAGCTCGGCGCCGGTCCGGTCGAGCATCACCACGGCGAACGCCGGATGCTGCTGGCGCCACTCCAGGAACGGCAGCACGTGCGGCACCGCCGCGACGTACCCCTGGTCCCCGACCCGGGCGCCGGGCAGCGAGAACAGCCGGACCCGGCCGTCCCCGCCGACGAACGCCGCCGCCGGCGCCTCGCCCGGCTCCAGCGAGCTCAGCACGCCGTCCATCGCCTCCAGGGCGTCCGGTGTCGCATGGGCGGATCGCAGCTCGCCGAGCAGGGCCTTGCGGCGCAGGGCGGTGTCGTCGACCCCGGGACCGGGGAACGGCGAGTTCAGGTACGCGGTCAGGACCGGTGCCGGGAGATCGTAGAGATCGTGGATCACCGGGTTCTCAGTGATCAGCGCCGTGGTCATCAGTGGTCACCACCTTCGTGAGTCGTTCGGCGGGGACGCCGAGACGGTCCCCATCCGCCGCGCGATGCGCAGGACCTCCTCCAGCATCTCGTAGCGCTCGGACCTCGAAGGGAACGACAGGCCGAGCCCTTGCGCCTCCTCCTTGTTCCAGGCTGCGCCGATGCCCAGCACCGCGCGACCGCTGGAGAGCGTGAAGCTCGTGCGGCGCAGGCCGAGCCTCATCAGACGCTGCCTCCCTCTCCCTTGCCCGGAGCGTCGTGGACCGTCCTCCGGGGCAGCGCCCGCAGCGCCGGGCCGTCCAGCACGGCGCCGAAGACGTCGAAGCGGGAGCCGTGGCACGGGCACTCCCACGTGCGCTCCACCTCGTTGAACCCCAGGCGGCAGCCGCGGTGGGAACAGTGGGCGGCGACGGCGTGGAGTGCGCCCTCGCGCCGTCCGGCCGGGTGAGGAAGTGCCGGGTCGTGTTCCCCAGGACCCCGACGATCGAACCCGCTTCGTCCATCGGATGGAAGCGGTGCGGGTCGAAGGCCGCCTCAGGTGGCTTCCGACTCGTCGTGCACCTCGGCGCGCGCGGCCTCCTCGAACTCCTCCGCGCCGGCCAGGTCGTCCTCGTTCACCACGTGGACGGCCGCCTCCTCGGCCGACGCGGCGCCGCCGTCGATCCCGACGTCCTGCGCCACCAGGTCCTTCTCCAGGTCGGCGTGCGCGCCCTCGTCCGGGGCCACCAGCCGCCCGGACCGTGCGCCCCCGACCTGGTCGTCCACCGGCTCGCCGGTGCCGCCGGCCAGGTCGCCGATCGCGTCCCCGGCCTGGTCGGGGCCGGGGTCGGCGTCCGGGTCGGGGACCTCCTCGGCCAGGCGCTCGTCCAGGGTGAGCTCCTCGCGCATCCCGAGCGGCCGCTCGGGCGGCGAATACCCGGTCTCCAGCGGGTCGGCCCCGCCGACCTGCGAGTCCTGGGCCTCGAGCTGGTCCAGCTCCTCCGCGGCGTCGTAGTTCTCCGGGTCGATGGTGCTGTCCGTGCCGTTGTCGCTCATGGTGTGCCGTGTGACCGTGCGGGCGGGGCGTCAAACGCCGCCGCGGCCGTTTAGGAGCGTCGGGCAGGGCTAAACGGAGGTCTTTCGGCAGCGAGGAGATGATGATGACGGTTTCCGAGGCGGCGCCGGCGCTCACGCGCACTCCGACCAGCGGGATAGCGGTCGACGAACTGGTCACGCGGCGCCGGCTGCGGCTCGACCGCGACCCCAGCCGGGTCGTCGCCCGGCTGTTCGTGCCCGGGGCGCACCCGCCGGAGATGAGCTCGCGCGCGGCCGCGGTCGTGCGCCGGATCCTGAAGCTCGACGAGGACGACGTCGCGGCCGCCTACGAGCGGGTGCTGAGCGGGTTCGGCAACCGGCACCGCGGGCTGGAGCAGATCTTCGCGGACAACTTCCGAGTGGTGGCGCACCGCATCCCCGCCGACGGCGAGATCACCGAACTGCGCGAGCTGCTGATCGGTGCCCACTTCACCCACGAGTACGCGATCGAGGGCGCGGCCCTCACCAACCCCTCGATGGTGCCCCACCCCGACCAGAGCGGCCTGGACGACGGCGAGCTCAGGTTCCTGATGAGCGCCCGCGCCATCGGCGAGGGACACCTCTCCTGCGTCGAGTTCCGCACCGGCATCGTCCGGCCCGGCGGTGAGCTGGCCGTCGACCGGCCCTCGCCGTATGCCGGCACCGGCCACCTGCACACCGCGACCTACAGCCGGACTCAGCTCGCCCAGGCCCTGAACCGTCCCTACGAGGACGACGAGATCCTCGCCTTCCTCCTGCACCACCTCCCCGAAGACTTCACGGAAGCGGAGCTGGAGCAGCTGCTGGGCTCCCTGAGCCCCGAGCTGCTGGTCCTGGAGCGGACGTTCCAGACGCTGTCCCGCGTCCACTGGTTCATCGCCTGCCAGTACCGCGTCCAGTTCCCCGGCGACACCGACATCTCCGAGCACGTACTGTGGCCCACCTCCCCGACCGAGCGGCACGGTATCGAGGACGCGCGGTTCGTCCGGGTCGCCGACGCCGACGCCGACGGAACGGCGGCCTATCGCGCCACCTACACCGCCTACGACGGCTCGGAGACCCGCACCCAGCTGCTGGAGACCGACGACTTCCGCGCCTTCCGGATGTCGCAGCTGTTCGGCAAGGCGGTGGGCAACAAGGGCCTGGCGCTGTTCCCGCGCAAGATCGACGGCCGGTACGCCGCCCTGTCCCGCTGGGACCGGGAGACCAACTCGCTGGCCACCTCGAAGGACGGCCGGATCTGGCCCGAGGCGCGCGCCCTGGAGGTGCCGTCGCACACCTGGGACCTGATGCAGGTCGGCAACTGCGGGTCGCCGGTGGAGACCGACCAGGGCTGGCTGGTCCTCACGCACGGCGTGGGCCCGATGCGCGTCTACGCCCTCGGCGCGCTGCTGCTCGACCTGGACGACCCGTCCCGGGTCGTCGGCGCCCTGAAGGAGCCGCTGCTCATCGCCTCGCCGGACGAGCGCGACGGCTACGTCCCGAACGTCGTCTACTCCTGCGGGCCGATGAAGCATCAGGACACGCTGGTCATCCCCTACGGCTTCGGCGACATGGGCGTGGAGTTCGCGACCGTGCCCGTGTCCGGTCTGCTGGAACGGATCCAGGCCGGCTGACCGGCCCGCCGCGACGCCCGGCCGCGGCTCGGCGGCTCAGCCCGGGACGCCCAGCCGCTGCCGCAACCGCCCCAGGATCTGCGACAGCAGCCGGGACACCTGCATCTGGGAGACGCCGAGCTCGGCCCCGATCTCGGCCTGCGACATGTTCCGGAAGAAGCGCATCAGCAGGATGCGCTTCTCCCGGCCGCTCAGCTGTTCCAGCAGCGGCTTGAGAGCCTCGCGGTCCACCACCAGGTCGATGCCCGGATCCTCGCCGCCGAGCAGGTCGCCCAGGGTGGCGCCGTCGCCGTCGGCGAGCGCCACCGGCGTGTCCAGCGAGGCGGTGTGGTACGCGGCGACGGCCTCGTAGGCGTCCACGACCTCGTCCAGCGGCAGGTCGAGGAAGAACGCGACGTCCTCGGCGCTCGGCGCGGTGCCGAGCCGCTGGGTGAGCTCCTCCTGCGCGCCGCGCACGGCCGCGGACAGCTCCTGCATCCGGCGCGGTACGTGCAGGTCCCACGTCGTGTCGCGGAAATGACGCTTGATCTCGCCGGAGATGATCGGGGTGGCGTAGGTGAGGAAGGTCGTGCCGTAATCGGGGTCGAAGTTGTCGACCGCCTTGACCAGCCCCAGATAGGCGACCTGGTCCAGATCCTGCGCCGGCTCGCCGCGCTGCCGGAAGCGGCGGGCGACGAAGCGCGCATAGGACATGTACTCCCCGATGACGTGCTCGCGCAACGCGTCGTGCTCGGGGTGGTCGGAGGGCATCGCGCACAAGCGGGACAACGCGGCGCGCGCCTCGGCCCGCTCTCGCTCCCGATCGTCTTGCGGCTGTTCTTCCCGCAGTCGCTCGGCTTGTAGTTCGTCGACGGGCGTGTTCATCCCTGCCTCCCCGCGGCTTGTGTCTTCCGGATCTCCACGCGGACGGTCGAGCCGTCGACGTGCCAGGTGAATCCGTCGACCAGCGCGGTCAGGATCGTCCACCCGAATTCGCCGGCGTCGGGGGTGACGAAGGCGTCGGCCTCCATGCTCAGCGTGATGAACAGGGCCGGGCCGTCGGCGACGAACGTCGCGGCCAGGCCGTCCCCGTCGGTGCCGCGCCGCAGCCGGACGCAGTGGCGCAACAGCAGGCCGCACGCCTCGTCCACGGCCAGCCGCAGGTCGGCGATCTCGGCCGGGGTGCAGCCCAGGCGCGGCGCCAGTTGTCCGCACGCCGCGCGCAGGATGGAGACGTACTCCGGGTCGGCCGGGATGCGGATCGTGACGACGGCGGGGTCCGGCGCCCCGGCGCCCCCCGGCCGGTCTCCCCAGCCGTCGGGCCGGCTTCCGGAACCGGGGCCGTCGCGGCGCTTTCCGGGATCCCGGTCCGCGGCCCCGAAAGGGGACGAGCTCATCGGCCCCGGGGGCTCGACCGGTCGCACCACGCCTGCCGGGCGCGGCCCGCGGTGGCGTCGGTCCACTCGGCCAGTTCGCGGGCCAGCTGGTCGCGGGCCTCGGCGTACTCGCCCAGGGCCCGGCCGCAGGCCCGGTCGGCGTGCTCCAGCTCGGCTTGCGAGCGCGCCAAGGAGACCAGGTCGCCGGACCGCTGGGCGTCGCGGACGCGCTCGGCGACCCGGTGCCGGACCCGGGTGGAGGCGGCCATCGTGGCCTCGGATTCGGCCTCGGCCAGCAACAGCTGTCCGAGCCAGGCATCGTGCACGGTCTGCTCCGCGGTGCGGACGGCTTCGCGGTCCGCGGCCCCGCCGGATCCTTCGTCGGCTTCCCACGCGTCCATCTCCGCTCACTTCCCGCGCGCCTGGAGGCGGTCGCGTACCCACCGGCTGACGACGAAGGCGGCCAGCGCCCCCGCGACGGAGACGACCAGTTCGATGACCCGGGCCTGCCAGACGGAACGCTCTCGTTCGTAGGCGTGGGCGTGGGCGTGGGCGTGGGCGTGAGTGGGGGAGTGGGCGTGAGTGGGTGAGTGGCTGTGTCCGGGCACGTGCACCACGGCGCCGACCCCACCCCGTACGCGCTGCCCGGTGGCCTGGACCGCGTTGAGTCCGTCGCTGACTATGTTCGTCATCTGTCTTCGCTCCTCGGCTCGTTCACTCGCAATGCCTGAGCCGCCCTGCTGCCCGCACCCCCCGACGGGTAAACGGTCGTGTTAGCGAACCGCGCGGCTGGGTACCGGAGGTCACACCCGAGGAGACTGTCAGGGAGCGATGATGAGATTCCCGTGGTTCCGGACCAAGCGCGCCGCCTACCGGCGGCTGTTGGCCGAAGTGGTCGAGCACGAAGTCGTCCGCGAGGCCGAGGAGATCGTGGGCGCGGCGTGGATGGCGGGACTGTTCGAGGCCGCCGGGCAGGCGGCGGGCCGGGTCCGGCCCGGGGGCCAGGGACTGAACGAGTTCGTCACCCGCGAGCGCGAGGTCTGGGCGACGGCGGCGAAGGCGCGCGCCCTGGGCGCGATCGCCGATCGGGAGCGGTTGGCCGAGGCCGCGCGCGCGGCCGGGATGCGCGAGGTGTCGGTCGTCGAACTGCTCGGATGAAGGCCGGCGTCGGGTGGCCCTGCAGGCGGCTGCCGGCCCGCCGGTAGGTCGTCACGAGCTCGTCGTCGGAGACCACGCCGGCCGCCTTGAACATCGCGTACAGCAGCGGCGAGGCGTGGCCCTTGGAGAAGATGAGGCGGTCGTTGCCCCCCCCGGCGTCCGGATCGTGCCAGTCATAGCGCAGGTGCCGCGTCATCAGGACCGCCATCAGGTCCGCGGCCGACATCCCGGAGGTGGGGTGCCCGGAGCCGGCGGCGGTGCTGGACCGTATGGCGTCGGCGCGCAGCCGCCGCGCCAGTTCGTGGACGTCGCCCCTGACACTGGTCGGGTGCACGAGCAGGATCCGGTCGGAGACGGTGTCGGTGGTGTTCATGCGAACTCCTCGATCGAGGGCGGACCGCCCGCCTGCCCGCATCGGCCGCGGCGAACCGGTTTGACCGCGCCTGTGCGGGATACCGGGACGCGGCGCAGCCAGAAGGAGGTTCCGGACATGCGGGAGCGCATCGAGATCGCCATCGGGTCGGCCGTCCAGGGGGACGAGGGCTTCGTCGGCGAGGTGGAACGGATCGACTTGGACCCCTCGGGCGGCTTCGCCGCCCAGGTGGCGGTCCGTCCCCGGCACGAGGGCGGGGCGACGCGGCTGGTCCCGGCGGCGCTGCTGGAGCAGGGCCCGGACGGCCTGCGGCTGGCCCGGACCCTGCAGGAGTTCGAGGAACTTCCCGCAGACGGTCCGGCCCGGTGACCGCGATGACCGCCCGGGCCTCCCTGCGCCGCCGCGTGCACGAGCGGTTCGGCGCGCGCCTGGGCCTGACCCTGTTCGTCGCGGTCCCGGCCGCCGCGCTGGCCGGCCTCATCGCGGTCGCGGTCGAGAGCGCCTGGGACCCGTTCCGCGAGCTCGACCGGCGCACGGCGACCGCGCTGCACGACCACGCGGCCGGCCACCCGCTGGTCATCAAGACCCTGATCCGGGTGTCGGAGGTGGGCGGCCCCACGCCCTTCCGCGTCCTGATCGCCGTCGTCGCGGTGTTCCTGTGGATCCGCGGCGCGCGCCGCCTGGCGCTGTGGGCCGCCTCGACGATGGTCGCCGGCGCCGTGCTCGACATCGGCCTGAAGACCCTCGTCGACCGGGCCCGGCCGCATCTGCCGAACCCGTTCGCCCACGCCCCCGGGGCGTCGTTCCCCTCCGGCCACGCCCTCACGTCCGCTCTGGCCTGCGGGATCCTCGTCCTGCTCCTGCTGCCGCTGGTCGGCAGAGCCGGCACCGTCGTGGTGTGGACGGTCGCGGCGGTGGTGGTGTTCGCGGTCGGATACAGCCGGGTCGCGCTCGGCGTGCACTGGGTCACCGACGTGGTCGGCGCCTGGCTGCTGGCCGTCGCGCTGCTGGCGGCCACGGTCTCGGCGTTCCAGACCTGGCGCGTCGAGCACGGGCTGCGGCCGGCCCGGCCGGCCACGGAGGGCGTGGAGCCGGAGGAGCCCGAGGAGATCCTGCCCTCCGACCGTCCCGGGGGCGGGGAGTGACCGCCTCGACCGCCGGGCTCGCGCAGCGGCGCGACCCGCGCGACGCCGGGATCCGCCTGGTCCTGGGGCTGGCCGTGGTGTTCAGCGTCCTGGCCGCCGCCGGCTGGCTCGTCACCGGACGGCTGTCCCACGTCTGGCCGCTGCGATCCGAGGACGGCGTGAACCGGGCCCTGGCCCTGCACCGGAACCATGTCCTGAACGGCGTCTCGGGCTTCTTCTCCACGCTGGCCGACACCCCTTCGGCGATCCTCCTGAGCGCCGTGGCCTTCGTCACCATCAGGGTCCTGAGCCACCGGTGGTCCGAAGCGGTGTTCGTCGCGACCGCCCTGGTCTGCGAGGTCGGCGTCTTCCTGCTGACCACGCTGGTGATCGAACGGCCGCGGCCGGCGGTGCCGCACCTGGACGCCTCCGCACCGCCCACGTCCAGCTTCCCCTCCGGTCACGTGGCGGCGTCGGTGGCGCTCTACGCGGCGGTGGCGCTGGTGGCTTGGCGCCACGGCGCGCCGTGGCCGGTCTGGGCGCTGCTGACGGTGCCCTGCGCGGTCGGCTTCTCCCGCCTGTACCGGGGCATGCACCACCCCAGCGACGTGGCCGCCGGGGTGCTGCTCGGCGTGCTGTGCGTGGTGCTCGCCCACCACGTGGTCCTGGAAGCCTGCCCGGCCCGCCCCGGCCTCATGCGCCGGGATCGGAGGTGACCGGCGAGGCCACCCCCGCCCGGCGGCTCTCCAGCTGCGCGGCGAACGCGATGCCGTAGAACAGCGCGATCGCGCTCAGGTTCGCCCACAGCAGGAACGCCAGCACCGCGGTCAGCGGGCCGTAGGTGGCGCCGAAGGACTGGCTGCCCTCGACATACCAGGCCAGCACGCCGGTGACCGCCGTCCAGGCCACCAGGGCGACGCCCGCGCCGAACACCAGCCAGGTGGCCGAGGGCTGGCGGCGGCGCGGCGCCTTGCGGAACAGGACTCCGGCCGAGACCAGCGCCAACAGCGCCCCGACCGGCCAGCGGGCCGGCTCCCACGCGTGCAGCCGGCCCGGCGGCCACCGGTAGACCTCGGCCAGCGCGCTCCCGAACGACTCGCCGAACACCAGCAGCGCCAGCCCGCAGGCGATCGGCACACCGGCCAGCACGGCGCGCAGGAACGCGCCGCCGTACTTGGCCGGGAAGGGCCGATCGCGCTGCACGCCGTATATGCGGTTGGCGCCGCGTTCGATCTGCCCCATCGCCACGGTCAGCGACAGCAGCGCCGCCGCCAGGCCGAGCCACAGCGCCGAGCGGCCGCCGTTCCCCGCACCTTGCAGCGCCTCGTGCACGGCGGGCCGGCTGGCCGGGGGAGTGACCCGTTCGATGGTCTCCTGCAGCGCGCGGCCCCAGCGGGCGTCGTGCGCGGTCTGGGCCAGACCCACCAGTGCGATCAGGCCGGGGATGGCGGTGAGCGCCATCTGGAGCGCCAGGGCACGCGCGTGGCTGAACCCGTCGCCGTAGCGCAGCCGCACGAACGCGTCGCGCAGCAGCGTCCCGGTCCCGGTGGTGCGCAGAGTGCGCCACGCGTCGTCCGCGGACAGCTCCTCGCCGGACATCGTCCGGGTCTGCGGAACCTTCGTCGTCGTCGACATGGGGCCCGCATGTCCGGAACCGGCCGGATCATGCGCGGTTTGGGGGAGGCGCCGGCGGGCAATCAGGGCGCGATGGCACAGGTCGCGGTCGTGGTTCACGAGGAGAAGCTCGCGGCGGTCCGGGGCGCGGACCCGCGGGAGCTGCTGCGTGCGGCGTTGCTCGCGCGCGGCGAGCCCCCGCCGAAGCTGTATCCCACCAGCAGCGGGGACGCGGGGGAGGGGGCGACGCGGGCGGCGCTCGCCGAAGGCGCGCAGCTCGTGGTCGTGTGCGGTGGCGACGGGACGTTGAACGCCTGCGCCGCCGCGCTGGCCGGGACCGGCGTGCCGATGGCCGTGGTGCCGATCGGCACGGGCAACCTGGTGGCCCGGAACCTGGGGATTCCGCGCGATCTCGCCTCGGCCGTGGCGACCGCGGTCGGCGGCGCCGAGCGGCCGGTGGACCTGGGGCGTCTGGGACCGCCGGACGGCGGCGTGCTGGTCGGGATGGCGGGTGTGGGCCTGGACGCCGCGATGGTGCAGGACGCTCCGAAGGCGTTGAAACGCCGGGTCGGCTGGCCCGCGTACGTGGTGTCGCTCGTGCGCCATCTGGCGGACCGCGGTTTCCCCGCCGTGGTGGAGGTGGACGGCCGGCGCAGCCGTCACTGGAACGTCCGCACCGTCGTGGTCGGCAACGTCGGCGCGCTGCACGGCGGACTGGCGCTGTTCCCGGACGCGCAGCCGGACGACGGGGTGCTGGAGGTGGCGGTCCTCGCACCGCGGACGGTGCTCGGGTGGATACCCGTCGCGGCGCGGTTGCTGCGCGGCGGAGGCGGGCCGCCGACGGTGGTGCGGCGGCGCGGCCGGCACATCGTCATCACCGGCCGCGGCTCCCTGCGGCGCGAGGCCGATGGGGAGCCGCTGCCGGACGGCAGCGTGCTCGACGTCACCGTGGAGCCGGGCGCGCTGTTGCTCCGAACGGAAGGATGAGGGCGGCGGATCCTCGTCGGATCCGCCGCCCTGTCCCCGCCGACCGGTCTCAGCTGTCGATCAGCAGGTGGAATGCCTCGCGGCAGCGGAGCAGCCGCTCCCGCCACATCTCCTCGTCGCCTGTCCCGGACGTTCCGGCCCCGGGCTGGGCGACCGCGTCCGCGATCTGGCCCACCCGGCGCTTGACGCTGTCGGCCAGTTCGGCGACGAGGCGTTCGGCGGCCTCGGCCGCGCGCTGCGGATCGGCGACGAAGCCGGTCTGCACCGCGTCCCACTCGGTGAGGAACCCGGCGCGCTGGTCGTCGGCCAGCAGGGACGCGTCGCGGGGGCGGGCCGGCCGGCCCACGGGGGCGGCGTCGGCCTCGATGGGCGGTTCGGCGGCGGGGTCGGGGGCGGTGGCCGCGGTGGTGCCGCCGCCGTCCAGGCTGCCGTCCAGGCCGCCGGGCCGCGTCGCGGCCGGCCGGAGGTCGAAGTCGTTCGTCATCGTCGTCTCCTCCTTCACCATCGCCCGTACCAGCGGCGTCGGGTGCCGGCGGTCGCACCGCCGCCGAACCCGAAACCGACGAGCCAGGCCACGAACACGATCACGGCGATCCACCACAACAGGTGGGCGGCGAACCCGAGCCCGCCCAGGATCAGCGCTATGAGCAGCACGGTGAGAATGACGGCCACGAGCTGCTTCCCCTCTCGTCAGGGAGGCTTCGGGAGAGCGGACAGTGGTCGCTCACGTCAGTCGCTCCTTCCGGATGGTTCCGTGCCGGCCGGCCCGTTCCGGCCGGCGGCGTCCTCCGGGTGTCCAGCCGGGGCGGTGGTAAACGTCCTTCTCGCGCTCGTCGGCGACGCCGGCCCCGTCGACCCCTGATCCGGCCGGTTCCGGCCGCCGGTGCCGCGCCGGAACCGGAGCGGCCGGCAGGTCCCCGGGGCAGATCAGGCTCCGCAGTTGTCCGGCCGTCGGCCGCCGCCCGGGGTCGACGCACAGCATCGCGGCCAGCAGCGCGCGCCACTGCGGGCTCAGCCGGTCGGGGATCCGGGGCGGCCGGTTGACCACCCCGGCGACGCGCTCCAGCGGCGGGCCCGTGTACTCCGGCCGGCCCGTGAGCGCCTCGAGCAGGACCAGACCGAGCGAGAACACGTCCGAGGCCGGAACGGCCCCGCGGCCCCGCGCCTGTTCCGGCGCGAGATAGCCGGCGGTGCCGACGACGCAGCCGGTGGCGGTGTCGGTGGGGCCGTCCCACGCGTGGGCGATGCCGAAGTCCGCCAGGAAGATGCCGCCTTTCGGGTCCATCAGCACGTTCGCGGGCTTCAGGTCGCGGTGGACTATGCCCCGTGCGTGGATGTGGGCCAGCGCGTCGGCCAGCGCCGCGCCCAGCCGGGCGACCTCGGCGGGCGGCAGCGGCCCGCCCTGGATGATCCGCGCCAGATCCTCGCCCTGGATCAGCGGCATGACGAGGAACCGCCGGTCGCCGTCCCGGCCCGCGTCCAGCAGCGGGACCAGGTGCGGGTGGCGCGGATGGCCGACCGCCGCCAGCAGCCGTGCCTCCTCGGCGAACCGTCCCACCTGCTCGGGCCCGTGGTCCGCGGCCAGCAGGACCTTCACGGCGACCGGCCGCGCCAGCCGGACGTCGGTGGCTGCGAAGATCTCGGCCGCTCCGCCGACGGCGATGCGTTCACCGAGCCGGTAGCGGCCGCCGAGGACGGGCCGGCGGGTGGCGGGAAGAGTCACCGCCGCCCGATATCCCGGATCCGGGGGTTTACACGTCCGGCGCTGATTCCGTCGGCTCCGCGTCCGGTCGCTCCTCCGGCTGCTCCGCCAGCAGCTCCAGGAACGGACCGACCCGCAGATCCCGTTGCGCGGCGTGGCGGAAGGGCAGATCGAGGTTGACGCCGTAGTGGTTGCGCCGCCCGACCTTGTTGCGGGTGACGTAGCCGGCCGCCTCCAGATCCGCGATGATCGCCGCCGTGGCCCGCTCGGTGATGCCCGCCGCGGCGCTCAGCTCCCTGATCCGGGCCTGCGGGTTGCGCGCGATCTCCACCAGCACATGGCCGTGCGACGTGAGCAGCGTCCACGCGTCTCGTTTGCCAGTGCGTGTCACGTCGCGATGATAACTCATCGGAAGCGAGAAACATGTTTGGTGATTCATGCTTCGCCCGCGATTCGCCGTGCGGATCGCGGGCATGGGGGTCGGATGGAGATCCTGGCCTACGCCGACCGCGCGGTCGAGCTGGTGAACACTGACGTTCCCGGTGCGGACCGCGACTACTTGTCCTCCGAACAGGATGTGCGCCGCCTGCTGCCGGCGGCCTGGACCATCACCCGCCAGGCCGCCGAGGACGGCCTACGCGAGCTGCGTGAGGTCCGGCCCCGGCTGCGCCGGGTCTTCGAGCAGGCGGCGGCCGGGAACGGCCGCAGCGCGGTGCAGGCCGTGAACAAGTTGTTGGGCGATTTCCCTGCCTCACTGTCGATCAGCGACCACGACGACGATGGCTGGCACATGCACCTGGCCGACGCGGACTCCGGTCCGGCCCGCCGGTTCGTGACCGGGGCGGCGCTCGGGCTGGCCTACACCATCGCCGAGCGCGGGCCGGAGCGGCTGGGGGTGTGCGAGGCCACCCCGTGCCGGGCGGTGTTCGTGGACACCACCACCAACTCCTCGCGGCGCTACTGCTCCGACCGCTGCGCGACGCGCGCGAACGTCGCCGCCTACCGGGCCCGCAAACGGGCGGCCGCGCTCAGCTGAGGCCGGGTCCCAGGGGGTCGCCGGAACCGGGCGCCGGCGGTGCGGTGAGCGGCGCCGGCCCCGGGAGCGGTGCGGGCGGTTCGGGAAGCGGTGGAACGGCGGCACCGTCCGCCCCATCCATCACATCCATCACCTCCGCCACCGCATCCATCACCTCCGGCACAGCCGCCGCGGCGACACCTTCGGGAGCGGCCGCCACAGGGCCGGCCGGCGCGAGCCCCTCGGCGAGGCTGGTGCCCGTGAGCAGTTCCAGGAACGGCCCCACGTGCAGCCCGTTCTGCGCCGAGTGCCGGAACGGGTTGTCTCCGTTCAGCACGTACTGCGTGCGTCGCCCGACCCGGATGCGCTCCACGTACCCGGCCCGCTCCAGATCGGCGATGATCGACTGAGTGGCGCGCTCAGTGATGCCGATGATGGCGCTGAGGTCGCGCACCCGCGCCCGGGGGTCGCGCGCGATCTCGACGAGGACGTGGCCGTGGGAGGTGAGCAGCGTCCAGGGCCGGCGTTCGTCTCCCTCCATCTTTCGAGCATATCGCGGCCGGTATGGAATGGTGTTGATTCCTCGCAAGCTTCTGCGGCCGGTCGCCTGGTTCACGGCACGCCGACGGGGTAGACGGGCGCTTCGATCAGAAGATGCCCGGGAGGCCATCATGCGACTGCTCCTTCTCCACGACGACCCCGTGCGCCGCCATCAATGGCAGGACCGGGCCGCGTGCCACGACTACGGAAGCGACCTGTTCTTCGAGCCGGACAACGAGCTGCGCGTCGTGCGCGCCCGCCGTGAGCAGGCCGCGAAGCGGGTCTGCGCGGCCTGCCCCGTGCGCGCGGAGTGCCTGCGCTTCGCCGAGTCCGGGCCGGAGGTGTTCGGCGTCTGGGGCGGCACCACGCAGCGGGAGCGGGCCGTCCGTCGGCGCCGGCGCAAGCGGCGGGCCGCCCGCCGCCCCGGGGAGTCCGCGAGCGGACCGGCCCGTTTGAACGCATGAGGGCCGGGCAGGACGGCGCCTTCAGCCGGATCCCCCGTCGCAGGGGGCTGCCTCCGCGCCGGGATCCGGCCTCGTATGGGAGGTGATCGACATGGCGGTGATGAAACCGCAGACCACCACGACCGAGCCGGTCGAGGTGGGATCCCGGGTGTTCCTCACGGCGCTGGGCGCCCTCGGCCTGATCCTGGGCGCGTTCCAGCCCTGGACGCGGCACCTGGACGGCACGGACTTACCGTGGGGCGGTCTGTCGCAGGACACCGTCGACGTCCCCGACAACGCCATGCGCACCCTGGGCGCCGCGGCCATCGCCCTGGGGCTGCTCGCCGTGCTGGGCCTGGCCGACGCCAGCGGCATGCTGACCCGCGTGGCCGGTTCGGCCGGGATCGTGGGGCTGGTGCTGTTCATCATCCAGGTCGAGCGCTCGCCGTTCCACAGCATCGAGGACGGGGTCTGGATCGCGATGGCCGGCTCGGTGCTGTGCGTGGTCGCCGGGCTGAAGGCCGAGCGAGTGAAGGTGCCCAAGGAACCAGGGGACTACTGATCGGTTCCGGGCCGGTCTTGTCGGTCCGGGCAGGTCTGATCAGGTCTGATCGAGGCTGGGCGAGTTTGGACAGGTCTGGGCAGGTCGTTTCCGGGCGGCTTTCCTAGACTGGCCTCATGGCGCGGCTCAACGACGAAGTCGGCGCGCTGCTCCAGGAGTACGCCGACCTCATTCTGCTGACCGGCGGCAACGCCTTCCGGGCACGGTCCTACGAGAAGGCGGCCCGCTCGGTCGGCGGCTATTCGGAGGACCTGGCCCACCTCGACGAGGAGGGGATCCACAAGATCCCCGGGGTCGGCGACTCCACGGCCGCGAAGATCGCCGAGTACCTCGCGACGAAGCACATCGCCGCCCTCGACAAGCTGCGCGCCCAGGTCCCGCCCGGCGTCCGGGAGATCACCTCGATCCCCACGGTCGGGCCGAAGACGGCCGTCCAGCTGTACCGGCAGCTCGGGATCAAGTCGGTCGACGAGCTCCGGGCGGCCATCGACGCCGACAAGGTGAAGGGCCTGCCGGGGCTCGGGGCGCGCGCCGTCGAGAACATCCGGCAGGGCATCGACCAGGTGAGCCGGGCGGGACGGCGCTCGCTGCTGAGCACCGCGCTCGACCTGGCCGAGGAACTGGTCGCGGCGATCAGCGAGGTGCCGGGCTGCACCCGCTGCGCCTACGCCGGCTCGCTGCGGCGGATGCGCGAGACCGTCGGCGACGTCGACATCCTGGCCACCGCCCGGGACTCCGCCCCGCTGATGGCGGCGCTGCGCGACCGGCCGGACGTCGCCGACGTGATCGGCAGCGGCCCGACGAAGACGTCCGTGCGCACGGCGAAGGGCCTGCAGGTGGACCTGCGGGTCGTCCCGACGGCGGACTGGGGGGCCGCGCTGATGTACTTCACCGGCTCCCGCGCGCACAACATCAAGCTGCGCGGCCGCGCGGTGAAGGCCGGGATGAAGCTGTCGGAGTACGGGCTCTTCGACGTCGAGACCGGGAAGAAGCTGGCGTCCCGGACCGAGAAGGAGGTCTACGCGGCGCTCGGACTGCCCCTGATCCCGCCGACGCTGCGCGAGGACCGCGGCGAGATCGAGGCGGCGCTGGACGGCGAACTCCCGGACCTGGTCACCCTCAAGGACCTGCGGGGCGACCTGCACACCCACACCGACCTCACCGACGGCCTCGCGCCCCTGGAGGCGATGCTCGAAGCGGCGGCCGGTCTGGGCTACGCGTACTACGCCGTCACCGACCACGCGCCGAACCTGGCGATGCAACGTATGACCGACGACAAGATGCTGGCCCAGCGCGAACGTGCCCGCGCCCTCGACCGCACCTACCACGGCATGCGCGTCCTGCACGGCACCGAGCTCAACATCGACGCCGACGGCGGCGTGGACTGGCCCGCGGACTTCCTGGCCGGCTTCGACATCTGCGTCGCCTCGATCCACTCGTCCTTCAACCTGGACCGCGGCGCGCAGACCCGCCGCCTGATCCGCGCGTGCGAGAACCCCTTCATCAACATCATCGGCCACCCGACGACCCGCCTGCTGGACCGCCGCGAGCCCATCGACGTCGACCTGGACGCGGTCTTCGCGGCCGCCGGCCGCACCGGCACGGCGCTGGAGCTCAACTCCTCCCCGCACCGCCTCGACCTGAACGACGAGCAGATCATGGCCGCCCGCCGCCACGGCGTCCGCTTCGCCGTCGACAGCGACGCCCACTCGGTGCCGCAGCTCGTGGGGAACCAGAGGTTCGGCGTGGCCACGGCGCAGCGCGGGTGGCTCGGTAAGGACGACGTCATCAACACCTGGAGCCTGACGCGGCTTCGGCGCTTCTTGCGGAAGTCCGCGGTGCGTGAGTAGGCGGTGCGGGGGATGTCCTTGTGTGACATCCCCATGAGCTTGACCTATCGTATTATTTCAGAACACTGATGCAGTGGCTGACCAGGGGTAGTCTCCCCGCCTCGCAGTCTGGACCGGATGTCATGGCTCCCACGCGCCGAACCGTCCTCGCCGGGGCGGTCGCCACAGCCTTCTCCACCGCCGTGCCCTTGAAGACGAGCGCCGCCGCGGAGCCCCTGCCGCGGCTTTCCAACCTGGCGCACCTGGACTTCCTCCGCGCCTCGGTCACGCCACCGCCGACCCCTGGACACGCCACGTACGGCTCCGACCGGCTCGGCGTCTTGTGGACCTACGCCGACCGCCAAGCGGACGGCTCATACAAGCGGATCGGCGGGGGCACCTACGATCCGGTGACCGACACCTACAGTCAAGGTGCCTACAACGCCGACGACATCGCGCGAGCGGCCGTCGTCTACATCCGGCACTGGCAGCAGTTCCACGAAGCGTCGTCGCTCGAGGCGGCGCGCGGGCTGCTCCGGGCGCTCACCTTCCTGCAGTCGCCCAACGGCAACGTCGTCCTCTGGATGCAACCCGACGGCACTCTCAACCCGAGCGCCATCCCGGTCGAGCTCCCCGATCCCTCCGATTCCGGGCCGTCGTACTGGCTCGCCCGCACGGTCTGGGCGCTGGGGGAGGGCTACGCCGCGTTCCGGCATACCGACCGCGCGTTCGCGGGCTTCCTCCGGGACCGGCTCGAGCTGTCGATCGCCGCCCTCGAACGCCAGGTCCTGCCGCGCTACGGCCACTACAACGTCGTCGACGGCCGACGGCTCCCGGCCTGGCTGATCGTCGACGGCGCCGACGCGACGTCCGAGGCGGTCCTCGGGCTCGCGGCGTACGTCCGGTCCGGAGGTTCGGCCGATGCCCGTCGGGCCCTGGCCCGCTTCGCCGAGGGCATCGCGATGATGAGCGCCGGCTCGACGCGCGAGTGGCCGTTCCGCGCGCTCCTGCCGTGGGGCGCGTCGATCTGCGACTGGCACGCCTGGGGCGCCCAGATGTCCTCCGCGCTCGCCGCCGCGTCCGCGGCGCTGGGCTCGGCCGAGCTCCTGGCCCCCGCCATCGGCGACACCGCCGGTTTCACTCCGCTGCTGCTGACCTCCGGCGGCCCGGACAACGGCTGGCTCCCGGCCCCGACCGACCGGACCCAGATCGCGTACGGTGTCGACGCCCGCCTCCAAGCCCTCCTCGCCGTCGACCGTCCCGGGCACAGGCACCTCGCCGCCTTCGTCGCCGCGTGGTACTTCGGCGCCAACCGCGCCGGCCGGCCGATGTACGACGCCGAGACCGGCCGCACCTACGACGGGATCTCCGGCGCCGGCGTGGTCAACCGCAATTCCGGCGCCGAGTCCGCGATCCACGGCCAGCTCTCGATGCTCGCCCTCGACGCGCGCCGCGACGTCGCACGCCTGTCGGGCCCCTGGTCGTACGACGGTCTCCAGACCGTCGAAGCCGAATCCGCCGCCGGCGGCACGGTCGTCACCCCACCCTCGGCCTGGACCGGCGAATCGCAATGGAGCAACGGCTCCTACCTGGCCCTCGACGGCACGGCGACGTGGACGATCCCGCCGGCCACCCAGCCGCGCCTGGTCCTGCCGGTCGTCAACCTCCTCGACACGCCGACGCCCGCGCGCACGGCCTGGACCAGCGGATCCCGCTCCCTGGGCACGCTCACCCACCGGTGCGGGCCGCAGGG
Organism: Catenulispora subtropica; assembly: GCF_039531675.1. NCBI lineage: Bacteria > Bacillati > Actinomycetota > Actinomycetes > Catenulisporales > Catenulisporaceae > Catenulispora > Catenulispora subtropica. Next base: position 46,918 of record NZ_BAAAQM010000038.1, on the reverse strand, counting down.
CGTCTCGGCCGCCCCCGGAGCGCTGCAGCCGTTGACGCTCGACCGTCCGCTGCCCGCCGCCGCCACCACGCTCACCGCGAGCTCCACGGGTCCGGCCCAGGTGGACGCCCTGCTCCTGCTGCCGATGCTCGGCACCCTCATCGTCGGCGCGTCGACGCTGCTGGCCAGCGTCGACGTCGTTCCCCGCGAAGTCAGCGCGCCTGGCAAGCAGGTCTTGACCTTCGACGCCGACGGAGAACCCGTCGCGTCCGGTGAGCGGGCGCTCGTGCCGCCCGGCGGGTTCGCGGTCGTGCGGAACCGGCCGTGAAGGGTGGCGGCCTCCAGGTCGCGGACCTGCAGCGCGACACGCACAGTGCCACGATCGCCACCAGTACGCCGTCCTGACCGCTCCGGCCGACGAGGCGGTCCGCCGTCGGTCACGACGATCGCAAACCGGCGTTCTCCTTCGACGCCTGCGTGGTCAGGAACGTGCTCACCCGGCGCAGGAAGTACGTGTAGTACCGGCTCATGAGGCGGTCGGGCGTCATGCGGTAGAACGTCGGCAGGTAACGGTCGGTCATCTCGGATCCGGCGAGCCGTGCGGCGTACGCCGCCGGGCGGGCCCGGGACCGTTCGTAGTCCGCCAGCGCAGCCGCCAGGTCACCGGGCGTCTTCCGCAGTGCTTGCGCGAGCGCCCAGGCGTCTTCCAGGGCCTGGTTCCCGCCCTGGGCGACGGTCGGCGGCATGGTGTGCGCCGCGTCTCCGAGCACGGTGACCCGCCCTTTGCTCCAGACGCGGGGGATCTTGTGCCCGTAGTGGGCGAAGTACTCGACGTCCTCGTCGGTGACCGCGTCGAGCAGGGCGTCGACCGGCGAGGACCAGTGCCCGAACCGCTTGCGCAGCATGGCGACCGGCGAGTCCGGCCGCGGCTCGTCAGGAGTCTGCCGCAGGTCGAACCACCACTGCAGGAGTCCGTCGCCGGCGGGCATCAGGCCGCAGAAACCCTCCGGCCCGAGGATCATCAAGCCGCACATCGACGTCGTGGTCTCCAGGGTGATCCGGCTCAGGCCCTGCCAGGTGGCCCAGCCGCTCGGCTGGAGCGGGTCCGATCCCCACACGTGCTTGCGGACGACGGACCGATAGCCGTCCGCGCCGATCACGAGGTCCGCCTCGGCCGTGGAGCCGTCGGCGAGAACGGCGGGCGCCTTGTCCGCATCCTGCTCGACGCTCGTGACCTGGCGGCCGAAGACGACCGTTCCTTCGGGCAGGGCCGAGGCGAGCCGGCGCACGAGGTTGCGTCGCGGCATCGAGATGTTCGGGTGGCCGTAGCGCTCCTCGGCGCGGGCGATGTCGAGACGGAGCAGAACCCTGCTGTCGAAGGTCCGCTGCTCGAGAGCGTCGACCGGCGCGCCCAGGCCGTCGGTCGCGATACCCAGGTCCGCCAGTACCCCCGTTCCGTTGCTCCACAGCGTCAGCGCCGCTCCGGAGGTCCGGAGCTCCGGGGCCCGCTCGACGACGGTGACATCGTGGCCCTCCCTGTTCAGCGCGTGGGCCGCGGCGAGCCCGCCGATACCCGCCCCGATCACCAGAATCCTCACAGGTGTCTCCCTCCGACCTGCACGTCTGATACCAGTGCTGCCATAGTACTATAGCGGAACTGGTAACATGCGGACCGTGGCGCCTCCTCCCAACCTGCAAAGACGCCGGGCGATCGCCGACGGCGCGATCGCCGTCCTGGCCGCCGTGGGTGTCCACGGCTTCAGCCACCGAGCCGTCGACGAGGCAGCCGGCCTCCCGACGGGCACGTCCGCGAACTACTTCCCGAGCCGCGACGCCCTGTTGAGCGCGGCGGCCGAGCGTGTCCTGGAGCTGCACCGCGCGGACATGGAAGCGGCGAACGGCGCCGTCGCCGGCCCGATCGACCGCGACGGCCTCATCGGCCTGATCGCCCTCTCCCTGGAGGCCTCCGCGACGGTCCACCGTGACCGCTATCTCGCCGTCTACGAGCTGACGCTCGATGCGACACGCCGTCCGTCGCTGCAGGCGACCTTCGACGCGATGAAGGAGGAGGCCACGGACTTCACCCTGCGCCAGCACCGGGCCCTGGGCCTGGACACCTCGCGGGAAGATGTCGCCGTCCTCATCACGCTCTTCGGCGGCGCCCTCTACACACTGGTCACCGGGCAGGCCGGCGCCGTCACCTCGGCGACGGCGTACGCACTCGCGCGGCAGATGGTGGCAGGGCTAGATGAGGCGGTCGACCCGGACTGAGACCGCCCGCCGGATCGCGGCGGACCGCCCTTGCCGGCCCCAGGGTCGCCGGAAGGCGCCATGGCTACTTCGGGAGCAGTACGTAGGACAGCCCCGTGTCGAAATGATCCAAACGGACATAAGCAGCCGATGGGACACACAGATCCGTCCGTGGCGGCCGAACGCGGACCCGACACGCCCACCGAACTTCCGGCGCGGAGCTGGTCGGCGGTCTTCAAGCGCACTGTGAAGGAGTTCCGCGACGACGAACTGCCCGACCGGGCCGCCGCCCTGACCTACTACGGCGTTCTGGCGGTGTTCCCGGCTCTGCTCGTGGTCGTGTCGATCCTCGGCCTCCTCGGAGCCTCCGCGACGAACACCCTGCTGGACAACGTCCAGAAACTCGCCCCGGGCTCCCTGCGCGATCTGCTCCACACCGCTGTCACGCAGGTGCGGGCCAGCCGCGGCATCGGCGGCACGCTGGCGGTGGTCGGCCTGGCCGGTGCGCTGTGGTCGGCGTCCGGGTACATCGCGGCCTTCATCCGGGCGGCCAACGCGGTCTACGACATCCGCGAGGGCCGGCCGGCGTGGAAGATCACCCCGCTGCGGGTCGGGCTCACGCTGCTGATGATGGTCCTGCTGCTGGCCAGCGCGGTGATCGTGGTGTTCACCGGGCCGGTGGCCCAGCGGGCCGGCGACGTCCTGGGCCTGGGCCACACCGCCCTGCTCGTCTGGGGGATCGCGAAGTGGCCGGTCCTGGTGGTGCTGGTGGCCTTCATGATCGCCCTGCTCTACTGGGCGGCGCCGAACGTGCGCGACCGGGGCTTCCGCTGGATCTCGCCGGGCAGCGTGCTGGCGGTGCTGCTGTGGCTGGCCCTGTCCGGCGGGTTCGCCGTGTACGTGGCGAACTTCGGTTCCTACAACCGGACCTACGGCACGGTCGCCGGGGTGATCGTGTTCCTGGTCTGGCTGTGGCTGTCGAACCTCGCCATCCTGCTCGGCCTGGAGTTCGACGCCGAACTCGCCCGCGAGCGCGCGATCGAGGGCGGCATGTCCGCCCGGCAGGAGCCGTACGTTCCGCCGCGCGACACCGCCAAGTGGCCGGATGACGAGACGGACGGTGCGGCGGACGGCGACCCGGACCATGAAGCGGACCACGAAGCGGACGACGAGTAGGCCTCAGACGGCGTCTCCGCTGTCATCCCTCTGACATCACCTCGTTCAGGACAGGCCCTGGCCGGATCCGATCGCGTCGACTACCTTGCCCCGCAGAACCAAAAGTTGGCCAGACAACTTATTTGTTGGCTGGACAACTTCGAGCTGTTCACCAAGCGCGGAGGCCCCGTCAACTTCGCGTCTCCATAGTCGTGTCGCGCTCCGTCACTGTCCCGCTGCCCGCTGAACGGAAGGAACCCGCCTTGACCCGTCTGTCTCTGCGCCACGCCGCCCCAGGCGGCAGGAGAACCCTGATCGCCTCCACCGCGCTGCTGGCGCTGCTGGCCGGCGCCCTGTCCGTGACCGCCGCCCGCCCGGCCCACGCCGCGGCCGCGATGAGCGGCAACCTGTTGGTGGACGCCGGTGCCGAGGACGCGGCCCAGTGCTCGTCCAACGGCCTGGACGGCATGACGATGCCCGGCTGGACCATCGTCTCCGGTGAGCCGAACGCCGTCTGCTACGGCGCCTCGGGATACCCCGACTCCAGCACCCCCGGCTCGCCCACGCGCGCCAAGCAGTTCTTCGCCGGCGGCGCCACCGGCAACTCGGACCTGGCGCAGACCGTCGACGTCTCCGCGGCCGCCTCCGCCATCGACGCCGGCGGCGTCCCCTTCAACCTGTCCGGCTGGCTCGGCGGCTACAGCACCCAGAACGACCGCGCCGGGATGACCGCGACCTTCCTCAACGCGGCCGGCACCTCGGTCGGCACCGCCTCCATCGCGCCGGTCACCAGCACCGACCGCGGCGGCAGCACCAAGTTCCTCCAGCGCACGGCCACCGGCACGCTTCCCGTCGGCACCCGCTCCATCAAGGTCGATCTGGGCTTCACCTGGACCGCGGGCAACACCACCGACGGCTACGCCGACGACGTGTCGCTGACCGTCGGCGCCACCGTCCCGACGCCGAACCTGACCGCCCCGCCGTCCTCCGTCCCGGGCTTCGACCACGTCTTCCTGGTCTACATGGAGAACGAGGACTACTCGGACATCATCGGCAACACCTCGCAGGCCCCGTACATCAACAGCCTGCTGTCCAAGGGCACGTCCCTGAGCCAGGCCTACGCCACCACACACCCGAGCGATCCGAACTACGTCGCCCTGGCCGCCGGCGGCCTGTACGGCCTGCACGACAACAGCGTCTCCACCACCACGATCAACGCCCCGCACGTCGGCAACAGCGTCGACAACGCCGGCAAGTCGTGGAAGGCGTACGTGGAGAACGCCAACGGGAACTGCGACTACTCCTCGCACGGCTACTACGCCCCGGACGACGTCCCGTTCACCTACTTCCAGAACTTCAAGGTGGACAAGTCGGCCACCGGCTACTGCGCGAAGCACGACCAGCCGCTTCCCCAGATGACCAGCGACCTCGCCTCGGCCTCGACCACCCCGAACTTCGTGTGGTTCGAGCCGGACGACTGCGACGACATGGAATCCTGCGGCGTCACCGCCGGTGACACCTGGCTCAAGAACACCCTGCCCACCATCTTCAACTCCCCGGCGTGGACGCAGCAGAAGTCGCTGCTGATCCTCACCTGGGACGAGGGCGCCACCAAGGCCTACGGCCCGAACTACCCGAACCGCGTCCCGGCCCTGCTGCTCGGGTCACAGAACACTGTGAAGGCCGGCTACACCAGCTCCCAGCGCACCGACCAGTACGGCCTGCTCCGCACGGTCGACAAGGCCCTCGGTCTGGCCCCGCTGACCAACAACGACGCCTACGCGGCCACGGTCAACGACGTCTGGACCCAGACCAGCGCCGCGACGCTCACCACGTCGACCCCGACCGTGGTGAACGGCTCCACGGCCACCTTCTCGTACACGACGCCCGCGGCCACCAGCAGCTCGACGAACTGGATCGGGATCTACAAGCAGGGCGACACCCCCGGCACCCAGTCCGCCACCGCCTGGCAGTACGCGCCCGGAACCAGCGGCACGCTCAACTTCACGGCGAACTACGGCCCGGGCACCTACCAGGCGTACTACTTCAGCAACGACGGTTACACCGCCCTGTCCGGTCCGGTGACCCTCACTCTGATCTCGACCACTCCCACGCTCACGACGTCGACGCCGACCGTCGCGAACGGATCGTCCATCACGTTCTCCTACACGACGCCGCCGGCCACGGACAGCGCGAAGAACTGGATCGGCTTCTACAAGCCGAGCGACACCCCGGGCAGCCAGGCGTCGACCGCCTGGCAGTACACGCCGGGAGTCACCGGCACCGCCACGTTCACCGCGAACTACGGGGCGGGCACGTACAACGTGTACTACTTCAACAACGACGGCTACACGGTCCTCGCGGGCCCGGTGACTGTCACGCTCAGCTAGCGGCGCGCCGCCCGCCTGCGCAGGGACATCGCGCGGGCGGGCGGCCGGCCAGTCACCGAGGTCCGCTCTCACCCCGTCCGCGCCATCCCGATGGAGTCCGGCGCAGTATCGACGAAGCCGAACTTGCGATAGAGGTGATGGGCCTCGCCGTCCGCGATCAGTGACACATAGGCGGTCGCCGGCGCGCGCCGTTCCAACGCGGCGGTCAGCTCCGCCATGATGCGGCGCCCGAGGCCCCGCCCCTGGTGCTCCGGCAGCACGCAGACGTCGACGATCTGAAAGTGACAGCCGCCGTCGCCGACGATCCGTCCCATCCCGACCGGGCGCCCGGCCGCACCGGCGGTGACTGTGACGGCGTGCCACGAACCGGCGAGGCCCAGGGTTGCGGCCTGCGGCGATTTGTCGTTGAGGCCTGAGCGGGCGCGGAGCATCCGATAGTCCGCGACGGACGGCGCTCCTGCGGTGATCTGGTACTCGTCGTTCATGGTGGGTTCCTTTCCGATCCGGTTCAGGCGTGTGCCGAGTAGCGCCGACGACCGACGGCGGCCGCCAAGGTCAAAGGGATGGCGATCAAGGTGCTGATTCCGAACAGCGCGCCGTATTCGCCGCGGTCGGCCAGGGGTGAGCCCAAGGCGGAGCCGACGGCGCTTCCGACGAACAGCGAGGCGACGAACAACGCCACAGACGTGCCGCGGGCGTCCGGCGTCAACGTCGTCGCCCAGGTCTGAAGTGACGAGTGCAGGAACGACCAGCCTCCGCCCAGCAGGATCGCGGCCAGGGAGACGGCGGCCGGGGACTGGTCCGCCGCCGCTGCGGCGAACCCCGCGCACATCATCAGGCCGCCGGCAGCCGTCAGCGTCCACGCGGCGCGCGTGGCGACCAGCCTGAGAAGCCGGGAGAACACGATCGTGCCCGCACCGTACAGAGCGGTCACGAGCCCGGCCCGGGCCGCGCTGAGGCCGCGGTGCTCCAAGGCGGCGGCCAGGAAGGTGAAGCCGCCCAGCAAGAGCGCGCCCTCCACCAGGCCGAGACCCATGACGAGCCACGACCAGCGGATCTTCAGGACCGCCGCGATCCGCTGACCGGGCCCGAGGGCGACGGCATCCGTCCGCGGCCCCTCGGGCGCCGTCCGCAGCCTGACCGCCAGCACCGCGGCCAGCGCTCCCGGCACGACGAACACGGTCCGCCAGTCGACGAGGTCGGCGCCGGCGCCCGCGGTCACGGTCGCCCCGGCAGTGCCGACGGCCAAGGCGAGCTGCAGGTCGGACAGTGCCCGCTGGCGCACCGCGACCGGGACGGTGTCCCCGACGTAGGCCAACGACGTCGGGACGACGCCGCCGAAGGCGGCACCCGTCGCCGTGCGCAGAACGATCAGCGCGCTGAGGTTCGGGGCCAGCGCCGAGCACGTCGCGCACCCGGCCGCCAGGCCGAGGGCCACGCGGGCGATGCGCAGGCGCCCATGGCGATCGGAGAGCACGCCCCAGACCGGTTGAGCACAGCCATAGGCGAAGAAGTACCCGCTCGCCACCAGGACGGCGGATCCCAGCCGGACGTGGAAGGCAGCGGAGAGGACCACCAGCATCGGAGTGATCGCGAATCGATCGAAGTTGCTGAGGAAACAGGCCAGGACCAGGGGTCTGGGAACGGCGGGAGCCGTCGTCCGGGCCGCGGAGGCGCCGGCGGGCGCACTGCCGGGCAGGCTGTCGGTCGTCATGATCCGATGGTGCGATCAGGCGCCGGCGGCCAGCCAGGCCAGAGATCATCCTGGTACTTTCGCTCCCACGATGACTTCTCCAGAGCAGGCAGCGACCGAAGCGGGACGCCGCGCCCTCGGCAGGTTCATCCGCTCCCGCCGCGAGCGGCTGTCCCCGGCGGACGCCGGCATCCCGAACGCCGCCCGTCGGCGTACCCCCGGGCTGCGGCGCGAGGAGGTCGCCGCGATCTCCGGCATCAGCCAGAGCTGGTACACGTGGCTGGAACAGGGCCGGGACATCAAAGTCTCCCGGCAGATCCTCAGCGCCCTGGCCCACACTCTCCAGTTGTCCGACACGGAGCGACGGCACCTGTTCCGCCTCGCGGGGGAGTTGCCGCCGGCCGAGGAGGAGTCCGGCACCTGCCCCCGTCCCGACGAGCAGCTTCTGAACATGCTGGACGCGCTCGACCCGAACCCCGCGTTCCTCCTCGACCAGCACTGGGACCTCCTCGGCTGGAACACCGCCGAGGCGGCACTGATCCCCGGCTACGACGACCTGCCCCCGGCCCGGCGCAACATGCTCTGGCTGCTGTTCGGCTGGCCCCCGGCCCGCGAGGTGATGGTGGACTGGGACCGCCAAGCGTCCCCGGTGCTGGCGCAGTTCCGCATGGTCGCCGAGGAACATCCCCACGACCCCCGGTACGCCGAGATCGTCGAGGACCTGCACCGCCACGTCCCGGACTTCTCCACCTGGTGGGAACGGCACGAAGTGGCGGACTACCGGACGGTGGTCAAGCGCTACGACCACCCGCTGGCCGGCCCGATGACGCTGCGCCAGTCCAAGATGACCGTCGCGGACGATCCACGGATCCACCTCGTGGCCCGCCTGCCCGCGGATCCCGCTTCCGCCGCCCGGCTCGTCGCGCTCCGCGACGCGAAGTGAGAGTCCTGACTCGCGGGCCCAGCCCGCGCGGCTACAGTGATGCTCAGTCCTAGTCCGTGGGAGGCGGTCGATGATCGAGCTGTCGCAGGTGATCCGGGAACTTCGCACCGAGCTGTACGAGGCGATCGCCACGGCCACCGGACAGGACCTGCGGTTCGAGGTCGGCCCGATCGAACTGGAGCTCACCGTCGCGATCACCCGCGAGACCGCGGGCGGCACCAAGATCAAATTCTGGGTGGTCGACGCCGACGCCTCGGGCAAGGCCGGCACCGTCACCACGCAGCGCGTCAAGCTCTCGCTGGAGCCGAAGCTGGGCCCCGGCGACCGCCGGCCGGAGGTCTCGGGGCGGGCCGGTGAGCGGGAGCGATGACGGGCTCGACGTCGGACGTGCCGCCGAGGTCATCGTCGAGCTGCGCGAAGGGCGAGGGCCCGGACGGCGCGGGTCGGGCTATCGGATCGGCACCACGGCGGTTCTGACTGCCGCGCACGTGGTCGCTGAGGCCGAGCGGATCGAGCGGATCCGGGTGCGGTTCAACGCCGACACCCCCGATGAATGGACGGCCGAGGCGGAAGTCGAGGTCGCGCATCAGGATTCCGATCTCGCGGTCCTGACGATCGATCGTGACGACCCCGTTCCGGCCGTCCGGTGGGGGCGCATTCCGGAGCGCGACGCCGTCGTGGCGTGCAGCGGCCTCGGGTTCCCCTGGTTCAAGCGCCGCGACGACGGGTTGACCACTTATCGCGAGCTGTTCCACCTCGTGGGCTCGGCCCCGGTGTTGTCGAACCACCGCGGCGGGACCTTGGAGATCGCGGTCGCCACGCCGCCGGAGCGCGATCCCGATCCGACCAGGTCCGCCTGGGAGGGCATGTCGGGTGCGCCGGTGTTCGCGGCGGGCCGCCTGATCGCCGTCGTCAAGAACCATCACGCGCCGGAAGGCGTCGGCCGGCTGGAGGCCGTCAGGCTGGACTCCCTGTTCCGTGACGCGCCGGTCGAACTGCGTCGTGCCCTCGGGCTTCCCCCCAGGCTGGAGGCGTTGCCCGACGTACTCCCGACTCCAGCCAGGTCGCTGGAGCTGGAGGCGCATCGCGCGGATGTCGCTTCGATCGCTCCGGAGTACCTGCTGGATCGCCGCCTGGAACTCGACGAGCTCACCGAGTTCTGCTCGAAGCCCGAGCGGTACCTGTGGTGGCAGGCCGGACCCTGGGCCGGCAAGACGGCACTCGCCGCCACCTTCGCGATCAATCCGCCCGACGGGGTGCGCGTCGCGTCCTTCTTCGTCACCGCACGCCTGGCGGGACAGGCCGACGCCGCGGCGTTCGCGACGTCGATGATCCGCCAACTCGCCGAGATCGCGGAGATCCCGCTGCCCGAGCGGGTCGGCGCCAACCTGATGCCGTACTTGGTCGGCGAGGCCTCCGCACGCTGCGCTCAGCGCGGCGAGCGCCTCCTGATGATCGTCGACGGCCTCGACGAGGACCAGGGCACCAAGCCGAGCATCGCCTCCCTGCTGCCCCGCCACCCACCGGACAACCTCCGCGTCCTGGTCATGAGCCGCCCGCACCCCGGCATCCCCGGCGACGTCGACGGATCGCATCCGCTGCGCACCTGCCGCGTCCGGGGCCTGGACCGCTCCGATTACGCCCGCCACCTGGAGATCCGTGCCCGCGAGGAACTCAAGGACCTGATCAGGGACAGCGGCGACGAATACGAGGTCGTCGCGCTGATCACGGCGAGCGGCGGTGGTCTGACCGTCGCCGACCTGGCCGAGCTCACCGGTCGCCGGCAGCATCAGATCACGTGGCACATCGAGAGCGTCTTCGGGCGGAGCCTCACCTCACGCACGCGTGCGACCGGTACCGCGTACCTGTTCGCGCACGAGACGTTGCGCGACATCGCCGAGGAGACGCTGCGTCCTGAGCTGCCCGCCTATCACGAGCGGCTGCACGCGTGGGCTGACCGCTACCGGCAGCTGGAGTGGCCGGAGGGGACACCCGGATACCTCCTGGCGCCCTACATGCGGCTGCTCACCAAACTCGATGAGCGCGATCGTCTCGCCTTCCTCGCAGCGGACAGTCGACGGCACGACCTGATGCTCGACGTCACCGGCACCGATCAGGAAATCCTCGCCGAACTCGCCAGCGCTTGGGAACTGGTCGCGGACGGTCCCCGCCTCGCGCCGTTGACGTTGCTGGCAGCCGAGCGTGGACGGCTCCTCCACCGCGCGCAGTACATGCCACCACAATTGGCGGGCGTGTGGGCGCGGCTCGGCTACTCCTCCCGCGCGGCGTATCTCAGTCGCCGTGTCCACTATGAGGACCTGGCTGACTTCGCCCTCGCTCTGGTGGAGACCGGGCGCCACCAAGAAGCCGAGCAGGTGGCGCTTCGAAGCACAGACGACAGCGCTTTGGACATATGGAGCGCGTTGCTGGAGGCGCACGCCGGCATTCCTGGGGAGTTCGATCGCATCCTGGCCGCGGCTCTGGATCATGTCGACCGGATGGCGTCCAGCGCCGCCGACATGCGCCATGTTCGGCGACTCCTCAAGGTCCTTCGGAAGTCGGCGGGGGAGCGCTTCGATCAGTCGGCGGCCCGGATCGCGCGCGTGGTGTCCGCGCGGGAGTTCGACCACGAGCAGCTCTGGTCGCTCCCGGCTGTCGCCGAATACGCCCCGCACGACGCACGGCGGATTCTGCGTGCGGCGATCCAGCGGTTCGTCGACGGGGACGGTCCTACCCGTCGGTCCATGGTCGTCCCCTTGGCCGTCGCGGTGTCCGAAACGAACCTGGCGACACCCGCCGAGACGCAGCGCGTGATCGACGTCGCGGAGTCCTGGGTTCGTGCACCCCAGGTGCCGTTGACCCTTGAGGAGAAGGTCAAGCTGATCACCGCGATCGCCAAGCGCGACGCCGAGCGCGCGGGAGAGATGCTGGCGACGCTGCTCCCCGAACTGGTCCGCACGCCCGACTGGGATTCGGGGCGGAACTGGGAGCAGCTGGTTTCGGCGTTGGTCCTCGCAGGCGGTGTGGCGTGGGCCGAGAGGCTGGTGTCGCCTGCGGGGCTCGACCCGATCGGCGTCGCCCGGTCGTGCTCCGCCTTGCTTCGTACGGGGCGGTTCGACGACGCTCCTGCAGCGGCCCACACGCTCATCGCGCGTGGAGCGGCGGCGGCGCGGTCGATCGGTGAGCCGCCCTTCGTTCCGGCCGACCGCCCCTACTTCCTCGCGGAAATGGCGGCCGTGGCCGTGCCCTTCGACAGATTGCTCGCCGCGGAACTCGCGATCGAGTCGGAGAGCGCCGCGCGCGGATTGCCGCTCCCGGAGTTCGACACGCAGATCAGAGAACCGCTGATCCGTGCCTTCTTGAGAGTCGGTCGCCCTGTCGCCGCGGAGCGTTTGTCGACCATCGACGGGCCGCTCCTGGCCGAGATCGCCCAGGAGTACGCGAGATCTTCGCCCGCTGATGCCGAACGCTTGGTCGACAGGGCTTTGAGCAGACCACGTTGGCCGATCGGAGGGGGGAAGGGCCGCAGGCTCGACGAGGTGGACCTGGCCCGTCTGGCGACGGCGGTCTCCGTGACCCGTCCCGCGCAGTCCGAGGAACTGGCCCGAAGGGCTCTCGCGCGTGCCCAGGCCCATCGGACGAGCGGGAAGAGGTTCGACGCGCTCCTCGCTCTGGGCACACACCTGCCCGCCTGCCACGGCGACATGGCGGTTTCGGCGATCAGGTCCGCGCTGGAAATGATCACCGCCGGCGAGGTGTCCACGGGCAGACGGAGCGCCGTGGCCAAGGCCTTGGTCCGGTTCGATCCCGAAGCCGCTGAGCACCTGGTGGAGATCGGGGATCAGACGCAGTGGACCGAGATCGAGCGGATCGCTGTGTTCGCGTCCACCGCCCCCGCCCGGGCCGCCGAACTGGCCGGTGAACGGCTCGGCCGGCCCGACTTCGATCAGTATGCCTGGTGGCTGCCGGACCTCGCTCAGGCACTCGTCGGGTCTCGCGACGATCCCGGCCATCCCTCTCTCTTGCCGATCGCCCGTCTTTGCGTCTTGGCCGCTCTGGCCGGGGAGGACTGGAGTGAGGCTCTGCCCGCTCTCGCGGTTCTGGAACCCGAAGCGGTGGAAGCCGTCGCGGCGTGGTTCGGAGTGTAACGTTCTGATTCATGAGCGAATCGCCCGATATGGTAGCGACCGCGTTCGACCGCCGCGTCGAGCCGATCGCGCAGCTGTCCGAAGCCGCTGACGCGATCGCGGCCGCCTGCCTCGCCATGGCGCGCGCCTTCCGAGCCGGCGGCCGCCTGCTCGTGTTCGGCACGGGGACCGCCGCGACCGATGCGCAGCACGTCTCCGTCGAGTTCATGCATCCGGTGATCGTGGGAAAGCGGGCGTTGCCCGCGTTCTCGTTGGCCGCGGATTCGGCGACGGTCAGTGGCCTGGCGCGGCGGGGCGGCCTCGATGCCGTGTTCGCGAACCAGCTCAGGGTGCTGGGACGCTCGCAGGACATCGCGGTGGGCGTCTCCGGGGACGGCGACTGCCCCGCTGTGGCACAGGCCCTCACCGTGGCACGCGCCAGCGGTATGACGACCGTCGCCCTCGTCGGCGCCGACGGCGGGCAGATCGCGGCGCGCGAGCTGGCCGAACACTGCCTTGTCGTCCGGTCCGGCGATCACCGCGTGGTCAAGGAAGGCCACGTCACGCTGTACCACCTCTTGTGGGAGCTCACGCACGCCTACCTGGAGCAGCCGCATGCTCTCGATCAGGCGTCCGCCCCCGATGCGTCCGCACCTGACGCGCCCGCCGACAATGCCAGCAGCGGCGGCGGCATCAGCGGGCTCTACCCGTTCCTCTACTCCGGCCCGACCTCCCTGGACGCGCTCACCGCCGAAGTCGCAGCCTCGGCGCGGGCGAAGATCGCCGAGATCGCCGACCTCCGGCGATCCGTCGGCGAAGCCGAGGGGGAGTCGCTCGCCGCATGCGCTGCCGCCTTGGCCGCCGGCTTCAGCCAGGGCGCCACACTGCTGGCGTTCGGCAACGGCGGCAGCAGCTCCGACGCGCAGGACATCGTCCACACCTTCCTCGACCCCGGCGCCCCGGAGAGTGTCGCCGCGGCGCTCCCGGCCCTGTGCCTCACCAACGACACCGCTGTCGTCACCGCCCTGTCCAACGACGTCGGCTTCGACGTCGTCTTCGCCCGCCAGCTCCAGGCCGTCGGGCGTCCCGGCGACATCGCCGTCGCGGTCTCGACCAGCGGCGGGTCCGCCAACGTCCTGGCCGCGCTGGCCGCCGCCCGCAAAGCGGGGATGACGACCGTCGGCTTCGCCGGCTACGGCGGCGGCAAGATGGCCGAGCCGGGCCTGGTCGACCACTTGTTCGCGGTCCCGTCCGCGTCCGTGCACCGGATCCAGGAAGTCCAGACGACGCTCTACCACGTGCTGTGGGAGCTGGTGCAGCAGGACGTGCGGCAGGACGCCGGCCTCACCGCAGCCGGTCCCGCGCCCCGCACACCGCAGCCTGTCCGAGGCTGATCCCGCCGTCGTTCGGCGGAACCCGGCGGTGGGTCAGCACGCTGAACCCCGCCGCCTCCAGCCCCGTGACGCAGCGCTCGACGAGCAGGACGTTCTGGAACACGCCGCCGGACAGCGCGACCGTGTCCAGCGCCGTGTCCCTCCGGATCAGCTCGCAGACCTCGACGACCGTCGCGGCCAAGCCGTTGTGGAAGCGCGCCGCGACGACCGGTGTCGGCACGCCGGCGCCCACGTCGGTAAGGACCGACTCCACCAAGTCCCCGCCCTGGACGACCAGAGGTGCCCCCGACTCGATCCGCGCGACGTAGCACCCGCACTCCGAACGATCGGCCATCTGTTCGAACTCGACCGCCGCCTGTCCCTCGTACGACACCACATCCCGAACCCCCGCCAACGCCGCCGCCGCGTCGAACAACCGGCCGGCACTCGACGTCAGCGGCGCGTTCAGCCCGGCGCGCGCCGCGGCCACGACCTGCCCGAACCGCTCGCCCCGCCGCGCGGCCATCGCCCGCACCGGCGCGACGTCCGGCCACTCGCTCCCGAACACGGCATCCAGATACGCCGCGCCCATCCGCCACGGCTCCCGCACGGCGCGCGCCCCACCCGGCATCGGCACCGTCGCCAGATGCGCCGCCCGCGTGTACCCCGCCAGGTCGGCGACCAGGAACTCCCCGCCCCACAGCGTCCCGTCGTCACCCATCCCCAGCCCGTCGAACGCGACGCCGATCACCGGCCCGGCCGTCTCGTTGTCGGCCAGGCACGCGGCGATGTGCGCGTGGTGGTGCTGCACAGCGACCAGCTCCACCTCCTCATCAAGGTCGCCGTAGTCGAGCGCGTACTTCGTCGACAGGTACTCCGGGTGCAGGTCGTGCACGACGGCCCGCGGCGTCACCGAGAAAAGCTTCCGCATGTGCTCCACACCTTCGGCGAACGACCGCAGCGTCTCGTGGTTCTCCAGGTCACCGATGTGGTGGGACAGGAACGCGTGCCGATCACGGCCCAGGCAGAAGGTGTTCTTGAGCTCCGGTCCGCAGGCCAGGACGTCGCGCGGGAACCCCCACGGCAGCGTCAGCGGCGCGGGCGCGTAACCGCGCGAGCGCCGGATCGGCAGCGCCGCGCCCCGGCTCACGCGCAGCACCGAGTCGTCGATCCGGGTGTGGATGGCGCGGTCGTGGACCAGGAAGGCGTCCGCCACGCCGGCCAAGCGGCGCAGCGCGTCGTCGTCGCGGTAGGCGATCGGCTCGTCCGACAGGTTGCCGCTGGTCATCACCAGCGGGTCGGGATGGGCCGCGGTCAGCAGATGGTGCAGCGGCGTGTACGGCAGCATGACGCCGAGGCTGCGCTGCCCGGGAGCCACCGACGGCGCGACGGCGGCGCCGGTCTCGTGGCGGCGCTCCAACAAGACGATCGGGCGCGCGGCATCGATCAGCAGGCTCTCCCCGGCGCCGTCCACCTCGCACAGCCGCCGCGCGGCGGCGACGTCGGCCACCATGAGCGCCAGCGGACGCTCCTCGCGGTGCTTGCGGTGTCGCAGTGTCCTGACAGCGGTCTCGTCCGCGGCCGCCACGGCCAGGTGGTACCCGCCCAGCCCCTTGATCGCCACGATCGAGCCGCCGGCCAGCAACTCGGCCGCTCCCTTCACCGGATCACCCGGCAGCTCCGTCCCGTCGCCCGACCGCAGCCGCAACCGCGGCCCACACTCCGGGCAGCACACCGGCTGCGCGTGGAAGCGCCGGTCGAGCGGATCCTCGTACTCCCGCTCGCAGGGTCCGCACAGCGTGAACGCCGCCATGGTCGTGCCCCGCCGGTCGTACGGCAGCTCGCGCACGATGCTGTACCGCGGGCCGCAGTCGGTGCAGTTCGTGAACGCGTAGGCGTGCCGCCGGTCGGCCGGGTCCGCCATCTCGGACAGGCAGGCGGCGCACGTCGCCGTGTCCGGCGCCACCAGGACGGTGCGCGGGCCCGACCGCTCGCTGGCCGAGATCGAGAAGCCGGTCTGTCCGAGCGGAGCCAGAGGCGCGACGTCGACCCGCTCCACCCGGGCCAGCGGTGGGGCCTGGCCGGTGAGCGCGTCCACCAAACGGTTGAGCGCCCCCGGGTCGCCCTCGGCCTCGATCACCACCCCCCGCCCGTCGTTGCCGACGAAGCCGCCGAGGCCCAGGCGACACGCCAGGCCGTACACGAACGGCCGATAGCCGACGCCCTGCACGACTCCCTGGACGCGCACCAGGATCCGCGTCTTTTCCGGTCCCGGTTCGTGCGGGGCGGCAATCCTCATGGTCTACAAATACCGACGAACCAGTGGAAAGCACCGTAGGTTGGACCGCGCGTCGGCCCGTGCCGCACCAGCACCACGAGAATCCGGAGTGCGGGCCGTTCCAGACGAACGGGAGGCGATCATGCCGGCTGCCGAAGCGGCCTCCGCCGAGGAGACCGTGATCCATATCCTGTGGCTGAACGCGGGGCTGAGTTGCGACGGTGACTCCGTCGCCCTGACCGCGGCGAGCCAGCCCAGCATCGAGGAGATCGCGCTGGGCGCGCTGCCCGGGCTGCCGAAGGTGGCCGTGCACTGGCCGCTGATCGACTTCGAGTGCGGGCCCACCGGCGGCGCGGACGACTTCCTGGAGTGGTTCCGCAAGGCCGACCGCGGCGAGCTGGAGCCGTTCGTGCTCGTCGTCGAGGGTTCGCTGCCGAACGAGTCGATCAAGGACGAGGGCTACTGGGCCGCGTTCGGCACCGACCAGGAGACCGGCCAGCCGATCACCACCACCGAGTGGGTGACCCGGCTGGCGCCGAAGGCCACGATCGTGCTGGCCGTCGGCACCTGCGCCACCTACGGCGGCATCCACGCCATGTCCGGCAACCCCACCGGCGCCATGGGCGTCCCGGACTTCCTGGGCTGGGACTGGACCTCCAAGGCGGGCATCCCGATCGTGTGCGTGCCCGGCTGCCCGATCCAGCCGGACAACCTGTCCGAGACCATCACCTACCTGCTCTACCAGGCCGCCGGCCAGGCGCCGATGATCCCGCTGGACGATGCGCTGCGGCCGGCCTGGCTGTTCGGCCAGACCGTGCACGAGGGCTGCGACCGCGGCGGCTACTACGAGCAGGGCCAGTTCGCCGAGTCCTACGGCACCCCGACCTGTCTGGTGAAGCTCGGCTGCTGGGGCCCGGTCGTCAAGTGCAACGTGCCCAAGCGCGGCTGGATGGGCGGCATCGGCGGCTGCCCCAACGTCGGCGGGATCTGCATCGGCTGCACGATGCCGGGCTTCCCGGACAAGTTCATGCCGTTCATGGACCAGCCGCCCGGGGCGATCATGTCCACCACCGCCTCCCGGGCCTACGGGAAGGTGATCCGCAACCTGCGGTCGATCACCGGCAAGACCGTCGACGCCGAGCCGAAGTGGCGCCGTCCCGGACCCCAGCTGACCACCGGCGCCAAGCGCACCTGGTGACCGCCCGCCAAATCCTCCGGCCTCGACGGACGACGAACGATGTGAGGGAACGCGCATGACCGCCACGACCAGCAGCAAAGGCAAGGCCGCCGCCAAGGACGGCCTGGTGGAGATGGCCTGGGATCCGATCACCCGGATCGTGGGCAGCCTCGGCATCTACACGAAGATCGACTTCAAGAACGCGACCGTGGCCGAGTGCCACAGCACCTCCTCGATCTTCCGCGGCTACAGCCTGTTCATGAAGGGCAAGGACCCCCGGGACGCGCACTTCATCACCAGCCGCATCTGCGGGATCTGCGGCGACAACCACGCCACCTGCTCCTGCTACGCCCAGAACATGGCCTACGGCGTGAAACCGCCGCATCTCGGCGAGTGGATCGTGAACCTCGGCGAGGCCGCCGAGTACATGTTCGACCACAACATCTTCCAGGAGAACCTGGTCGGCGTGGACTACTGCGAGCGGATGGTCAAGGAGACCAACCCCTCGGTGCTGGCCAAGGCCGAGAACACCCCGGCGCCGAACGCCGAGGCCCACGGCTACAAGACCGTCGCGGACATCATGCGGGCCCTGAATCCGTTCAGCGGCGAGTTCTACCGCGAGGCGCTGCAGGTCAGCCGCTCCACGCGGGAGATGTTCTGCCTGATGGAGGGCCGCCACGTCCACCCCTCCACGCTGTACGCGGGCGGGGTCGGCACCGTGGCGACCGTCCAGCTGATGACCGACTACCTGACCCGGCTCATGCGCTACGTCGAGTTCATGAAGAAGGTCGTGCCGATGCACGACGACCTGTTCGACTTCTTCTACGAGGCGCTGCCCGGCTACGAGAACGTCGGCCTGCGCCGGACCCTGCTGGGCTGCTGGGGCTCGTTCCAGGACCCGGAGTACTGCAACTTCTCCTACGCGGACATGACCGACTGGGGCCGGAAGATGTTCGTCACCCCGGGCGTCGTGGTCGACGGCAAGCTCGTCACCAACGACCTGGTGGACATCAACCTCGGCATCCGGATCCTGCTCGGCAGCTCCTACTACGAGGACTGGAACGACCAGGAGACCTTCGTCACCCACGACCCGCTGGGCAACCCGGTCGACCGGCGGCACCCGTGGAACCAGCACACGAACCCGCACCCGGCCAAGCGCGACCTGGAGGACAAGTACAGCTGGGTGATGTCCCCGCGCTGGTTCGACGGCAAGGACCACCTGGCGCTGGACACCGGCGGCGGGCCGCTGGCCCGGCTGTGGTCCACGGCGCTGTCCGGGCTCGTCGACAACGGCTACGTGAAGGCCACCGGCCACAGCGTGCAGATCGAGCTGCCCAAGACCGCGCTCAAGCCGCCCGTGACGTTCGAGTGGAAGATCCCGAAGTGGAGCAACACGCTCGAACGCAACCGGGCCCGGACCTACTTCCAGGCCTACGCGGCCGCGTGCGCGCTGCACTTCGCCGAGAAGGCGCTGGCCGAGATCCGCGCCGGGCGCACCCAGACCTGGGAGAAGTTCGAGGTGCCGGACCAGGCGATCAGCTGCGGCTTCACCGAGGCCGTGCGCGGCGTGCTGTCCCACCACATGGTGATCCGGGACGGGAAGATCGCGAACTACCACCCGTACCCGCCGACGCCGTGGAACGCCAGCCCGCGCGACTCCTTCGGGACGCCCGGGCCGTACGAGGACGCGGTCCAGGACCAGCCGCTGTTCGAGGAGAACAAGGGCGACGCGTTCAAGGGCATCGACGTGATGCGGACCGTGCGGAGCTTCGACCCGTGCCTGCCGTGCGGGGTGCACATGTACCTCGGCGGCGGGAAGACGCTGCAGAAGCTGCACACGCCGACGATGGCGACGCCCGAGTGATGGACGGCACCGACGAGATGGACCGGCTGGTCGAGGTCGGCGAACGGATCGAGCGGGTCCTCGAAGGGGGCGACCCGTCCCGTCCGGTCGCCCGGGACGAGGCGCGCGACCTGGTGCGCCTCGTGACCGACCTCTACGGCGCCGGACTGCAGCGGCTGCTGGCGCTCGTCGACGAGGCCGGGGCGCTGCACGACGCGCTGCTGTCCCGGATCGCCGACGATCCGCTGGTCGGGAGCCTGCTGCTGGTCCACGGGCTGCACCCGGACAGCGTCGAGCGGCGGGTGGCCGTCGCGCTGGAGGAGCTGCGGCCGCAGCTGGAGCGGCACGACGTGACCGTCGAGGCAGAGGTGCGCGACGACGCCGCGGTCCGCTTGCGCGTCGTCGGTGCGAGCGGGTGCGCCTCGACGTCGGAGGCGCTCGTCGACGGCGTCCGGGCGGCGGTCGAGGCCGCCGCGCCGGAGGCCGTGGTCGAGGTCGAGACGGCGCGCGCCGACTCCGGGACCTTCATCCCCCTGGAGTCGCTGATGCCGGGACTGCGGCCCGGCTCCGCCCCCGAGGCGCCCGGCCGGAGCGCCGCGGACGCGTCGTGCTGCACCGGCCCCAAGACACCGACCCGGAACGCGGTGCCGGCATGAACCGTCCGGCGGCCGCCCCACCCCAGCGCGACGCACTCGCCGCGCTGCGCCGGATCCGCACGAACGGTCCCAGGACCCGGCCCCGTTCCGGGTCGCCGGCCGTCGTCGAGCGCTGCGAGCTGTGCGCGGCGGTGGTCCCGGCCGAGCACCGGCACGTCGTCAACCTCGACAGCCGGGCGCTGCTGTGTGCCTGCCGGCCCTGTTCGCTGCTGTTCGAGCACGAGGGCGCGGACCTCGCCTACCGGACCGTGCCCGACCGCCACCTCGCGCTCCCGGCGCTGCCGCGCGAGCTCTGGGACCGCCTCGACGTCCCGGTCGGGCTGGCGTTCGTCTTCCGCAACACGCGGCAGGAGCGGACCGTGCTCTGCTACCCCGGTCCGGCCGGGGCCACCGAGGCCGACCTGCCGACCGACGCCTCCGAGGTCTTCAGCGAGGCCGTGCCGGATGTGGAGGCCGTCCTGGTCCGGGCCCGGGACGGCCGGTTCGACCGCTTCGTCGTGCCGATCGACGCCTGCTACGCGCTGGTGGGGCACCTGCGCAAGCAGTGGCGGGGCTTCGACGGCGGCGCCGAGGTCCACGCGCGCGTGGCGGAGTTCTTCGGCGACGTCGAGCGCAGGGCGGTGCGAAGCGCGTGACCGATCTCGCCTTCACCGTCCTGGACATCAGCCCCGAACCGTATGCCGCCGCTCCCAACCTGTTCGCGCGCCTGCGGATCACCGAGTCCTCCGGCGAGCCCGTGCACGCGATCGCGCTGCGCTGCCAGGTCCGGATCGAGCCTCGGCGCCGCGCCTACACCGCCGAGGAGAAGACCGACCTCGCGGACCTGTTCGGGGTGGCCTCGCGCTGGGGCGAGACCCTGCGGCCGGTGCTGTGGACGCAGACCTCGACGATGGTGCCGGGCTTCACCGGCTCGGCCGACGTCGACCTGCCGCTGCCGTGCACCTACGACTTCGAGGTCGCCGCCGCGAAGTACCTGCAGGCGCTCGGCGGCGGCGAGGTGCCGTTGAGCCTGCTGTTCAGCGGCACGGTGTTCACGCGCGGGCTGACCGGTTTCGGGGTGGAGCAGATCCCGTGGCATCTCGAGGCGGCCCACCGGATGCCGGTCCGGGTCTGGCGGGAGCTGATGGACGCGTACTTCCCGAACAGCGGCTGGATCCGTCTGGACCGCGAGACGCTGCGCCGGCTCGGGCGGTTCCGGTCCGAGCGGGCGATGACCGACTGGGGCCAGGTCTTCGACGCACTACTGCCGGCTGAGGAGCTGGAGGGCTCGCTATGACGCAGGTCGACGCCGCCGCCTCGGGGGAGGAGACGCGCCTGGCGGCCGCCCGGCGTGTGGCCGACGCGGTCCTGTTCGAGGGCTACATCCTCTATCCGTACCGGTCGACCTCCGCGAAGAACCAGATGCGGTGGCAGTTCGGCATGCTCGGGCCGGTCGGCGCCGCGCAGGCCGGCGTCGGCGAGGAGGCGGGGCTGCGCACGACCCTGCTGGTCGCGCCCGGTTCGAACGCCGAGGTGGGCCTGGACCTGACCCTGCGCTTCCTGCACCCGCAGTACCGGGCCGTCGAACGGGCGGCCGGCTCCGCGTTCGAGGCGGTGGACGAGCTGTCGATCGGCGGCGCGCGGTGGGTGCCCTGGCACGAGGGCGTGGTCTGCGAGGTCTCGCTGCCCGCCATCACGTCCGACACCGTGATCCCGATCGAGATCGCCGGCGGCGAGGACGTCGAGCCGCTGCGCGACGGCGAACGGGTCGCGGGGCGCCTGGTGCGCACGCGCGAGCCGCTGCGCGGTCAGGTGCGGGTGTCGTGGCGGCCGCTGGACGCCGCCGGTCCGCTCGTGGCGGTGGACATGGGGGTCGAGAACGTGGGCCGCTGGAACCGGTCCGGGGCGGAGGGCGGCCCGCGCACCGTCGCGCGGGACCTGGCGGCCCGGGTCTCCTTCGCCGGAGCCCACATCGTGGCCCGGGTGCGGGGCGGGCGATTCCTGTCGCTGATGGATCCGCCGTCCTGGGCCGCGGACGCCGCTGCCGCCTCGCACCAGTACCGGTGCTGGCCGGTGTTGCTCGGAGCGCAGGGCGGGCCGGACGATCTGGTGCTCGTCTCGCCGATCATCCTGTCGGACCGCCCCGCCGTCGCCCCGGAGAGCCCCGGCGACTTCTTCGACGCGACGGAGATCGACGAGATGCTCGCGCTGCGCGTGCAGACGCTGACCGACGACGAGAAGGCGCAGGCCCGGGGGACCGATCCGCGGGCCGCCGAGATCATCGAGCGCTGCGACACGATGAGCGACGAGACGATGGCGGGGCTGCACGGTGTGGTGCGCGATCGGGACGGCGGGGCCGTGGCGGCCGACCTGGCCGACGCCGTTCACCTGGCGTGCGCCGTCGACGCCGCCGACCACTCCGACGCGACCTTGCTCGACACCGGCGACACCCCGTGGTGGGACCCGGCCTCGGACGCGTCGGTGGCCCCCGAGAGCGACACGGTCCAGATCGCGGGCGTGGCCGTGGGCAAGGGCAGCGTGGTGCGCCTGCACCCGCTGCGCCGCGCCGACGCCCAGGACATGTTCCTCGCCGACCAGACCGCCACGGTGGCCGCGGTCCTGCACGACGTCGACGGGGCCGTGCACGTGGCCGTCACCCTCGACGCCGACCCCGGCAACGACCTGCACGCCTGGTACGGCCGCTACCACTACTTCGCCCCCGAGGAACTGGAACCCCTGCGATGAGCGCGCGCGTCCTGGTGGCCGGCATCGGCAACGTGTTCCTCGGCGACGACGGCTTCGGCTCCGAGGTGGCCCGGCGGCTGGCCGCCGAGCGGCTGCCCGAGGGCGTGTCCGTGGTCGACTACGGCATCCGCGGCATGCATCTGGCGTTCGACTTGCTCGACGGTTACGAGGTCCTGGTGCTCGTGGACGCGCTGCCGCACGGCGGCGCGCCCGGGGACGTCACGGTCCTGGAGGTCGGCGAGGAGGACCTCGGGTCGGGGGAGTTCGACGCGCACGGGATGAGTCCCGTCGCGGTCCTGGGCAGCCTCGGCTCGCTCGGCGGCCGGCTGCCGCCGCGGACCCTCGTGGTCGGCTGCGAGCCCGGGGACGTCGGGGAGGGGATCGGGCTGACGCCCGAGGTCGCCGCGGCGATCGACACCGCGTTATCGGCCATCCGGGTGCTTATCTCCCGCGACTCGGTAGACCTCACCAGCATCGCGAAAGGTGTGTGACATGAAGGTACTCGGCTTTTTCAGCGCGCTCGCTCTGACCGCCGCCGGCGCGGCCGCCGCTGTGATGGCGGTGCGCTCGCTCCCGGACGTGGCGCGCTATCTGAAGATCAGGAGCATGTGACATGCACGAGATCGGCTACTGCGCCGGGGTCCTGGAGGCCGTCGAGCGCCGCGCCGCCGGACGGCCGGTGGCGCGGATCGGCGTCCTGGTCGGGGCCCTGCACCGGATCTCGCCGGCCGCCTTCGAGCAGTCGTTCCGGCTCGTCGCCGACGGCGGGATCGCGGCCGGTGCGAGCACCGACGTGCGGATCGCGCCGGTGCGCGCCACCTGCGCGCTCTGCCCGGCGGCGTTCGAGACCGCGGAGGCCGCGCCGACGTGCCCGGACTGCCACGGCACCGACGTCGCCATCGAGGGCGGCGACGAACTGGTGCTGCAGTGGGTGGAGTACACCTCGCCGGACGGCGGGGAGGCGGCGCGCGAGGCCGCCGGTCCCGTCCCGGTCTCGGCGCGAGAGGACCACTGACCCGTGTGCCTGGCCATCCCGGGACAGGTCGCGGAGCTGGTGCCGGACAGCGACGACCAGCTGGCCGTGATCGACGTGGTCGGCGTCAAACGGAAGATCAACATCGGCCTGCTGCCGCCCGGCTCCCTGGCCCCCGGCGACTGGGTCCTGATCCACGTCGGCTTCGCCATGTCCAAGGTCGACGAGCGGGAGGCCGCCGAGGCGCTGGCCGTGCTGGAGATGATGGGCCAGGCCTTCGACGAGGAACTGCGGGCGGTCGCGGAATCGGACCCGGTGTGAGCGGCGGGGAGCCCGGGCCCGACGGCGGCTACGGGGCCTGCTCCGCCGACGGCGGGTGCCTGACCTGTGGCGACGTCGCGGTGCCGCTGACCGTGGTCGAGCTCGACGGCGCCGACGCCCGCTGCCGGGACGAGGCCGGGCGGGGGGAGACCGTCGCGATCGAGCTGGTCGGTCCGGTGCGGGTCGGGGACCGGCTGCTGGTGCACGCCGGGGTCGCGCTCGAGGTGCTCGCGCCGCCGCCGGTGACCGAGGCCTGACCCGCTTCCCGATTCTTCGAGCTGACGAGCAGGAGCCCGTGATGCGCTTTGTCGACGAATACCGCGACCCCGATCTGGCCCGGGTGCTGTCGGTGCAGATCGCCGCCCTCGCCGAGCCGGGGCGGCACTACAAGTTCATGGAGGTCTGCGGCGGTCACACCCACGCCATCTACCGCTATGGCGTCCACGACCTGCTGCCGGAGAACATCGAGCTCGTCCACGGCCCGGGCTGCCCGGTGTGCGTGATCCCGATGGGCCGCGTCGACGACGGCATCGCCCTGGCCGAACAGCCGGGCGTGATCCTGACCTGCTTCGGGGACATGATGCGGGTGCCCGGCGGCCGCGGCTCGTTCCTGGAGGCGAACGCGCGCGGCACCGACATCCGCATGGTGTACTCGCCGCTGGACGCGCTGCGCATCGCCCGCGAGAACCCGGACCGGCAGGTGGTGTTCTACGCCATCGGCTTCGAGACCACCGCGCCCTCGACCGCGCTCACCGTGCTGCGCGCGGAGCAGGAGTGCGTCGAGAACTTCTCGGTGATGTGCAGCCACGTCACGATCATCCCGGCGATCAAAGCCATCCTGGAGTCGCCGGACCTGCGCCTGGACGCCTTCATCGGCCCCGGGCACGTGTCGACGGTCATCGGCTGCCGTCCGTACGAGTTCATCGCGCGCGACCACGGCAAACCGGTGGTGTGCGCGGGCTTCGAGCCGCTGGACGTGCTGCAGGCGGTCCACATGATCATGAAGCAGCTCGCCGAGGGCCGCAGCGAGGTCGAGAACCAGTACGGGCGGGTGGTCCGCTGGGACGGCAACGAGCTGGCGCTCCGGGCCCTGAGCCGGGTCTTCGAGCTGCGGCCGTTCTTCGAGTGGCGCGGCCTGGGCTCGATCCCGCAGTCGGCGTTGCGGTTCAGCCCGGCGTACGCGCGCTTCGACGCGGAGCAGCGGTACGCGCTGCCGGGCGTGCGGGTCGCGGATCCGAAGGCGTGTCAGTGCGGCGAGGTGCTCAAGGGAGTGCTGAAGCCGTGGGAGTGCAAGGTGTTCGGCACGGCGTGCACGCCCGAGACGCCGATCGGCACCTGCATGGTGTCGTCCGAGGGCGCCTGCGCCGCCTACTACAACTATGGCCAGTACTCACGGCAGCGCCTCGACCTGCAAGTGCTCTGATAGGGAGTTCCCCATGCCGAAGGTCCTCACCGAGGAAGAGGTCGGTGCCCGCATCGAGGAGATGCGCCGGCGGCCGCAGCGGTTCCGGGACGGCCGGATCACCATGGCGCACGGCGCGGGCGGCAAGGCCAGCCGGGCGTTGGTCGAGGGGCTGGTCGTGCCGCTGCTGGGCGACCGAGCGCCGGCGACCCTGAGCGACGCGGCGGAGCTGACGGTCGACGGCACGCGGCTGGCGTTCACCACCGACTCCTTCGTGGTCCGCCCGCTCAGCTTCCCCGGCGGGACGATCGGCGAACTGGCGGTCAACGGCACCGTCAACGACCTGGCGGTCAGCGGGGCGCGTCCGCTGGCCGTGTCGCTGGCGATGATCCTGGAGGAAGGGCTGCCGGCCGAGGCGCTGGAGGAGCAGGTGCGCGCGATCGGCGCCGCGGCTTCGGCGGCCGGGGTGCCGGTGGCGACCGGGGACACCAAGGTCGTCGAGCGGGGCAAGTGCGACGGGATGTACCTGACGACGACGGGCGTCGGCGTGCTGCGGGCGGACGCCTCGCTGGCCCCCGAGCGCGTCCGGCCGGGGGACAAGGTCCTGGTGTCCGGCACGATCGGCGATCACGGGGTCGCGATCATGCTGGCGCGTGGCGGGCTCGACCTGGAGGCCGAGGTCCGCAGCGACACGCGGAGTCTGTGGCCGGTGGTGCATGCGCTGCTGGACGCGTGCGGACCGGAGGCGCACTGCCTGCGCGATGCGACGCGGGGTGGTGTGGCGACGGTGCTGAACGAGATCGCGGCCGCGGCCGAGGTCGGGGTGCTGGTCGCCGAGGATCGGCTGCCGGTGCGTCCGGAGGTGACCGGGGCTTGCGAGATCCTCGGCATCGATCCGCTTTACGTGGCCAACGAAGGCAAGTTGGTGGCGTTCGTCGCGCCGGAGGTCGCCGATGCGGCGCTGGAGGCGATGCGCGGCGTCGAGGCCGGTGCGGACGCGGCGGTGATCGGCGAGGTGCGGGACGAGCCGCCGGGGCGGGTGCTCGGGCGGACGGCGTTCGGCGGCCATCGGATCATCGACGTGCTGGTCGGGGATCCGTTGCCGCGGATCTGCTGACCAGCGGCGGATCGTCATGAACCCGCCGCGCGAAGCGGCTGACGATCTCGCCGACCAGATGGCCGCGGAGGACGGGAATGGTGGCGGCTGTGCCGCAGCTCCGGCGTCGTGGATGCGCCCGATTCACCTGCTACGGGGGCAGCGCAGGCTGTACCGCCGTCGGCGGTCTCGAGCGGTTCCCGAATCGCCCTATCGGTAATAACCCGCCATCAGCTCACGAGACCAGCGCGGCTGCGTCACCGGATCCACCGGCTCGAACTCCCGCATATACGGCTTGACGTCCAGCACGGGCGTCCCGTCGAGCGCGTCGAGATCCGCGACGTGCAGATCGAGTCCGTCCACCTTCAGCAGCCGGCACCGCGACACGCCCAGCCGGTTCGGCCGGAACGGCCCGTGTCCGGCGAACACGCCGACCGGCGGCCACTCCGGGTTCCCGCGGGCCGGACGGGGCTCGGTGCGGATCTTCGCCGGGTCGACGCGGTCGAACAGGAAGACGACCTCCAGGTGGGAGAAGTCCTCCAGGCCCTGGACGGCGCCGGTGCCGAAGCGGGAGGCGTCGAGGCGGAGGGTCGCCGTGACGCCGTACCAGTCGTCTTCGACCCACTCGTCGCGGCCGCCTATGACGGTGCCGATCGGGTGGACGAGGAACTCGGGTATCTCAGCGGGCATGGGAGAGTCTTACATCAGTCGAGTGCGCGGTATTCCGCCGGGGGCTCGACCAGGTGCGGGAGGCGCGTGACGTAGTCGTGTCCGTGAAGCGTCAGCATGGCCCAGTGCCAGGCTTCGTCGTGGAAGACGAGACCGCGGTAGGGGCCCGGCGGCTCGTAGGCGTAGAACAGCTCGGCCGCCTCGTCGGCCTCTTCCTGCGACTTGCCGCCGTAGGCGCGCATCACCCACGCGTAACGCGAACGCTCGCCCTTCAGGTACGCCAGGTACTCGTCCTCCTCGGCGAACGGCTCGTCGCCTCCCTTGTCCTCTCCCATAAGGATCATGCTAAGGCGTGCCAGTGTCCGTGTCCGTGTCCGTGTCCGCGCCCCGCGTCTCAGATCGCGCGCCGCAGCGCGGCCTCCACGGCGTCGATCAGCGGATCCCCGTCGGTCCGCGGGTGGCGGGTGAGTCCGAACTCGATGTCCGGGAGCTCGGGCAGCAGGTCCTGGTTGTGCGCGATCATCGACGGTTCCAGGTTCGCGGGCATCAGCGCCGCGACGCCGAGCCCGGCGCGGATCGCCCCCAGCACGCCGATCAGGCTGTTGCTCTCGAACGCGACCTGCCACCGCCGCTCAGCGCGCTCCAGCGCCTCCAGCACCCGGGTGCGCCACGTGCACGGATTCGAGAACAGCACCACCGGCAGCGGATCGGCCTTCACGTCCACCCCCTCGCCGACCGCCCACACCAGCGGGCGCCGCACCGTCCAGCGCGGCGGCCCGGGCACGTCCGACACCTCGTCGAGCACGAGCTGCACGCGCCCCGCGTCGTAGGCCTGCCGCGTCGCGGACTGCGAAAGGCAGAGCACTTCCAGCGTGGCGCCGGGGTGCAGCCGCGTGAGGTCGGCGAGGGCCAGCGGGAGCCGGGACGCGGCCAGGTCCTCCAGCAGTCCCACACCGCAGTGGCCGGTGAGCGCGCCTCCGGTCTCGGCGAGCGCCTGGGCCGCCAGCGACAGGATGCGCTCGGCGTACGGCAGCAGTTCCTCGCCCGCGCGGGTCATCACCACGCCGGCCGGAGAGCGGTGCAGCAGTGGACGTCCCACCGTGTGCTCGAGCTTTCGCAGCTGCTGGCTGAGCGCGGGCTGCGTCTGTCCGAGGGCGGTGGCGGCGCGGCTGATGCTGCCCGCGCGGACCGCGGTGACGAACGACCGCAGCAGCACGATCTCCAAGTCCTTGGCCATAAGCAACCATTATGCCGACTCCAACGAACTCGCCACTTCCTATGGCATCGGCGGCGATCTACCGTCGAGCACGTGACTGGATACCGACAGCTGTTCGCGGTTCCCGGAATGGCGTCGCTGCTCGCCGTCTCGCTGCTCGCCCGCATCGCGATCATGGCTGTGGCGATGGCGTTGACGATGTACGTCGTCCTGGGACTGCACATGAGCTATGTGGCTGTGGGCGGCGTCGACGGGGCGCTGACCGCGGGGATGGCTTTGGGCGGGCCGCTGCTCGGCCGCGTGATCGATCGGCGGGGTGCGCGGTTCGTGCTGCTGGTCACCGTGGTGGCGCAGTTCGTGTTCTGGCTGAGCGTGCCGGCGCTGCCTTACGCGGTCTTGCTGGTGGCGGCGTTCCCCGCGGGTTTGTTGATGGTGCCGGTCCCCCTGGTGGCTCGGCAGGCGATCGCCGCGATGACGACGGCGGGACAGCGCCAGGCTGCCTTCGCGCTGGAGTCGGTGCAGGGCGAGCTGTCCTATCTGGTGGGGCCGCCGACGGTGATCCTGTGCGCGACGATCGTGGCGCCCGGCGTGGTGGCCTGGGGTTCGGGGGCGGCGCTGGTGGCGGGTGGTCTGGGTATCGCGCTGCTGGATCCGCCGATGCGGCGTGCGGACGAGGCGGTGCCGGACACAGCGGACCGTCCCCGGCGACGGGAGTGGCTGGGGCGGCCCATGACCGCGGTGCTGCTGATGGCGTTCGGCACCACGCTGCTGCTCGCCGGCACCGACCTGGCCATCGTCGCGAGGCTCCAGGACGCCGGTCAGATGACATGGGCCACCGTGGTGGTGGCGGTGTACGGGACGTCGTCCGTCGTCGGCGGGCTGGTCTACGGCTCGCTGTCCCGGCCGCTGCCCACGTGGCTGCTGCTCGGCTTGCTCGGGGCGGCGACCGTTCCCGCCGGGCTGGCCCCCGGCTGGCCGGGGTTGTGCGTGGCCGGCGTCTGTGCCGGGCTGCTCACCGCGCCGACGCTCTCCACCGCGGCGGACGCGGTCAGCCGGCTGGCGCCGGACGGCGCGCGAGGCGAGGCCACGGGCCTGCAGTCCTCGGCGTTGAGCGCGGGGTTCGCTCTCGGATCCCCGATCATCGGTGCGGTGATCGACGCCTCCGCGCCGGCGGTCGGCTTCGTCGCGGCCGGGCTGGCCGGCCTTGGCGGCGCGCTGGTCGGGTATCTGCTGTCCCGCCGGGTGCCGGTGCCAGTGCCAGTGCCAGTGCCTGTGCCGGCGTCGGGGCGAGCGCGCGTGTCGGCCCTCGAACCCTGCGGGGCGGGAACCCAGCCCGTCGGCTGACCGGCGCAGAGCACTGTCAGCCCGTCGCGGCCCGCCGCCGCGCGTCCACCTCGATCTCGATCCTCATCCGCGGATCCGCCAACCCGCAGACCATCATCGTCGCGGCCGGCCGGACCTCGCCGAAGCACCGGCGCAGCGTCGGCCAGCAGGGCTCGAAGTCCTCCCGGTCGGGAAGCAGATAGCGGACGCGCACCACGTCCGCGAACCCGCTCCCAGCCTCGGCCAGCGCGTCGCCGATGTTCCGCAGACACTGTTCGGCCTGCTCGACGACGTCGTCGGAGATCGTCATCGAGGCGTAGTCGAAACCGGTCGTGCCGGACACGTGGACCCAGTCGCCGTCGACCACCGCTCGTGCGTAGCCGATCTGCTCTTCGAACGTCGACCCGCTGAGGACGTGCATCCTTTCCGCCATGGGGAGAACGCTAGGCAGGCAGCCGCGATATTTCCAATAGCTTGCAGGGCTCAATCTGATATCTCTAGCGATATGGAGCCTTCCGACCTGCCCCTTCCGCAGCTGCGCGCCTTCGTCGTCCTCGCCGAGGAACTCCACTTCGGGGCCGCCGCCGCGCGGCTCGGCATCGCACAGCCGCCGCTGAGCCAGCAGATCCGGAGGCTGGAGGACCGGGTCGGGTATCCGCTGTTCACGCGGGGGCCCCGAGGCGTCGCGCTCACGCCGGCCGGTGAGGCACTCCTTCCGGCCGCGCGCAGCACGCTGACCACGCTGGCCGAGGCCCTCGTGGCCGCCCGGGCCGTCGGCGAGGGCCGGGCCGGGAGCCTGCGGATCGGCTTCGCCGCCTCGCTGGGGCTGACGGTGCTGCCGACCCTGCTGCGCCGTTTCCGTGAACGGTTCCCGGACGTGCGCCTCCAGATCCAGGAGACGACGACGGCGCCGCAGCTGGCCGCGCTCCGGGATCGCAGCCTGGACGTCGGCCTGCTGCGCGAACCCGGCGACGACGACCCGGAGCTCGCGTTCCGGACCGTGCTGACCGAACCGTTCGTCGCGGTGCTCCCGGCCGGCCACCTGTACGCCGGCCGGGAGCGCGTCGCCGTCGCAGACCTCGAAGACTCGCCGTTCGTCCTGCCGCCGCGCCACGTAGGTCCCCGTCTGCACGACCAGATCCTCGGCCTGTGCACCGACGCCGGCTTCACCGCGCGGATCGCGCAACACGCGGTGGAGTGGCAGACCGTGTGCGCGCTCGTGGAAGCGGGCCTCGGCGTGGCCGTCGCCCCGGCGAGCATCGCGCGCATCCGGCTGGAAGGTGTCGTCTTCCGCCCGCTGGACGCGGACCTCCGTACCCGGGTCGCCGTCGGCTGGCACCGTGACCGGCACGGTCCGCTGGTCGATCACCTGCTGGCGGTTCTCGGCACGTGACGTGCTGTGGTCCCGGTAGCCCGAAGGGGCTAACAGATCGGTTTGTCCCCGCCTGTTCCGGGCACGTCTCGGCGGTCACGCCTCGGACGAGCAGCCTAAGGAGCCACCCCATGGGCGTCGGAATTTCCACCGCGGGAAGCGGAGCGGACCGCGACGACCCGAAGGACGCCCAGCTCGCCGCGTTCCGGTCCGGTCCGCCCGAGGACGCCGTCGTCACGACTGACCAGGGTGTCCGTGTCGACGACACCGACAACTCGCTGCGGGCCGGGGAACGGGGGCCGACGCTGCTGGAGGACTTCCAGGGCCGGGAGAAGCTCACCCACTTCGACCACGAGCGCATCCCCGAGCGGGTGGTGCACGCGCGCGGGTCGGCGGCCTACGGCTACTTCGAGTGCTACGCGTCGCTGAGCGACCTCACCTGTGCCGACTTCCTCTCCGAGGCCGGGCTGCGGACGCCGGTCTTCGTGCGGTTCTCGACCGTGCAGGGGCCGCGCGGTTCGGCGGACACGGTGCGGGACGTGCGGGGCTTCGCCACGAAGTTCTACACCCGCGAGGGGAACTACGACCTGGTCGGCAACAACATGCCGGTGTTCTTCATCCAGGACGCGATCAAGTTCCCGGACTTCGTGCACGCGGTGAAGCCGGAGCCGCACAACGAGATGCCCACCGGCGGGACCGCGCACGACACGTTCTGGGACTTCTGCTCCCTGCAGCCCGAGTCGACGCACATGCTGATGTGGGCGATGTCGGACCGCGCGATCCCGCGGAGCTTCCGGATGATGCAGGGCTTCGGCGTGCACACCTTCCGGTTCGTCACGGCCGACGGCCGCGGGACGTTCGTGAAGTTCCACTGGCGGCCCAAGCTCGGGGTCGCGTCCCAGGTGTGGGACGAGGCGCAGCTGACGGCCGGCAAGGACCCGGACTTCCACCGCCGCGACCTGTGGGAGGCGATCGAGGCCGGGAACTTCCCGGAGTGGGAGCTCGGCGTGCAGCTGGTGGCCGAGGAGGACGAGCGGAGCTTCGACTTCGACATCCTCGACGCCACGAAGATCATCCCGGAGGAGCTGGTTCCGGTGCGGCCCATCGGCCGGATGGTGCTGGACCGCAACCCGGAGAACTTCTTCGCCGAGACCGAGCAGGCCGCGTTCCACACGGCGAACATCGTGCCCGGCATCGACTTCTCCAACGACCCGCTGCTCCAGGGCCGCAACTTCTCCTACCTGGACACCCAGCTGATCCGGCTGGGCGGCCCCAACTTCGCGCAGCTGCCGGTGAACCGGCCGGTGGCCGAGGTGCACCACAACCACCGTGACGGCTACGGCCAGCAGGTGATCCACCGGGGAACCAGCTACGCCCCCAACTCCCTGAACGCGAACCAGCCCCACCAGGGCGGGCAGGAGCGGCAGGCCGGCGTCTTCCAGCACTACCAGCAGCGGATCGACGGCGACGTCATCCGCCGGCGCAGCGGAAGCTTCTCCGACCACTACAGCCAGGCCACGCTGTTCTGGAACAGCATGGCCGACTGGGAGCGCCGCCACATCGTCGAGGCGTTCCGTTTCGAACTCGGGAAGGTCGAAACGGCGGAGATCCGCGAGCGCATGGTGGGGAACCTGGCCCGCGTCGACGCCGACCTGGCGGGCCGCGTGGCCGAGGGACTGGGCATGCCGGCCCCGGAGAAGGCGGCCGAACCGCACCACGACCGCACCTCGCCGGCCCTGAGCCAGGACAACCTGCTGCCCGGAGACCCCAGTACCCGCAAGGTGGCGGTGCTGGCCGCCGACGGGGTCGACTCCGCGCGGGTCACCGCTGTCGTCTCGGCCCTGACCGAACGCGGCGTCATCGCCGAAGTCGTCGGGCCGCGAGGCGGGACGCTGCGGGATCAGGACGGCGGGAGCGGCCTGGAGGTGGACACGGCGCTGCCGACGACGGCTTCGGTCCTCTATGACGCGGTGCTGGTGCCAGGCGGCGAGGGGACGGTGCGGGCCCTGGCTGAGAGCCCTGACGCGCGCCGCTTCGTCGAGGAGGCGTACCGCCACGGCAAGCCGATCGGCGTGCTGGACAACGCCGCCGAGCTGCTGTCCGGCATCAGCGGCGCCGACCTCGCCCCCGACGTCGAGGGCAGCGGCGTGCGGTCCCGGCAGGGTCTCGTCGCCGCTGTGAGCGAGGGCGATCTGAGCGGGTTCCGCGACGCGTTCGTCGAAGCGCTGGCCGCGCACCGGTTCCCCGATCGCCTGTCCGCGAGCTGACGCCCTCCGCCGAAGAGCCGACCAGTGAAGGAGGTGGAGATGGAGCCCTCGGTGGACCGGATCGCCGACCCCTGGGGCGCCCGCACGCCCTACGGCGCCGGTGATCGCTGGCCGGTGCGGGTCGACACCTATCTGTCGCCGGGAGTCCGCGAGGCCGACGTGCGCCAGTGGGTCCCCTCCGCCTCCTTGCTGCACTCCAACGGCGACGCCATGGACATCGCCGTGGCCGACGGACGCGTCGTCGGCGTCCGCGGCCGCGCGACCGACCGGGTCAACCACGGCAGGCTCGGGCCGAAGGACCTGTTCGGCTGGCAGGCCGGCGCCTCCGCGGACCGGCTGCTGCGCCCGATGATCCGCGA
The DNA here is from genome assembly GCF_039531675.1 of Catenulispora subtropica. Classification (NCBI taxonomy): domain Bacteria; kingdom Bacillati; phylum Actinomycetota; class Actinomycetes; order Catenulisporales; family Catenulisporaceae; genus Catenulispora; species Catenulispora subtropica. Next base: position 13,332 of record NZ_BAAAQM010000038.1, on the reverse strand, counting down.
GGGCGGGCGCCTGGTGGAGTGCGACTGGCCGACCGCGATGGGCCGGGTGGTGTCCCGTTCGCAGGAGCTGTTGAAGGAGCTTGGACCCGGTTCGATCGGCTTCTACACCTCCGGCCAGCTCTTCTTGGAGGAGTACTACACCCTCGCCGTGATCGCCCGCGCGGGCATCGGGACGAACCATCTGGACGGTAACACCCGGCTCTGCACGGCCACGGCCGGGGAATCACTCAAGGAGTCCTTCGGCAGCGACGGCCAGCCGGGGTCCTACACCGACGTCGACCACGCCGACACCCTCGCGCTGTTCGGACACAACGTCGCCGAGACCCAGCCGGTGCTGTGGATGCGGATGCTGGACCGCCTCGAGGGGCCGCGGCCGCCCCGCCTGCTCTGCGTGGACCCCCGGCCGACGCCCGTCGCCCTCCGCGCGGACGTCCACCTGGCGCCGAAACTGGGTACGAACCTCGCCCTTCTCAATGCGCTGATCCACGAGATCATCCGCCGCGGACACGTCGACAAGGCCTACGTCGAGGCGCACACCGTCGGCTTCGAGGAACTCGAATCCGGGACCGCGTCCTGCACACCGAAGTGGGCCGCCTCCATCTGCGACGTGCCGGCTCGCAGCATCGAGGAGGCCGCGGAGCTCCTGGGGACCGCGCGACAGCTGACGTCCACCGTCCTGCAGGGTGTCTACCAGTCGCATCAGGCGACCGCGGCCGCCGTCCAGGTCAACAACATCCACCTGCTGCGGGGCATGCTCGGCCGCCCCGGGTGCGGCGTGCTGCAGATGAACGGCCAGCCCACCGCCCAGAACACCCGTGAGTGCGGGGCCGACGGCGACCTGCCGGGCTTCCGCAACTGGAACAACGAGGACCACGTCGCGGATCTGGCGAAGGTCTGGAACGTCGATCCGGAGGACATCCCGCACTTCGCGCCTCCCACGCACGCCATGCAGATGTTCCGGTACGCCGAGCAGGGCAGCATCGGCATGCTCTGGATCAGCGGCACGAATCCGGCCGTGTCCCTGCCCGAGCTGGGGCGGGTCCGCGCGATCCTGGAGCAGGACCGGCTGTTCACCGTCGTCCAGGACATCTTCCTGACCGAGACCGCGCAGTTCGCCGACGTGGTCCTGCCGGCCGCGACCTGGGGCGAGAAGGTCGGCACCTTCACCAACGCCGACCGCACCGTGCACCTGTCGGCCAAGGCGGTCGAGCCGCCCGGCCAGGCCCGGCCCGACCTCGACATCTTCGTGGACTACGCCGATCGGATGGGCTTCCGGGACAAGGACGGCGCTCCGCTGGTGTCGTGGAGGCACGCCGAGGAGGCGTTCGAGGCCTGGAAACGGTGCAGCGCCGGACGGCCCTGCGACTACACCGGACTGACCTACGACAAGCTCCTCCAGACCGGCGGCATCCAGTGGCCGTGCACCGCGGAAGCCCCCGAGGGCACCGAGCGCCTGTATACGGACGGATTCCCTTGGGCCGCACCGGACGAGTGCGAGACCTACGGCAAGGACCTCCTCACCGGTGCCGCCACGAGTCCGACCTCGTACAAGGCGATGAACCCCGACGGCAAGGCCATGTTGAAGGCCGCCGAGTTCGTGCCGCCGCACGAACAGACCTCGCGGGAGTATCCGCTGCAGCTCACCACTGGCCGCACGATCTACCACTTCCACACCCGCACCAAGACCGGCCGGGTCGCGCAGCTCAACGACGCCGCCCCGGAAGTCTGGGCCGAAGTGTCGGCCCCGGACGCCGACCGCCACGGCATCGAGGAGGGGGACCTGGTCGTCATCGCCACGCCGCGCGGTCTGATCGGGGCGCGCGCCCGCATCAGCGGCATCCGCCCCGGGGTCGTCTTCGTCCCCTTCCACTACGGCTACTGGGACACCCCCCACGGGGACCGCCCAGGACTCGGCGAGCCCGGCCGCGCGGCGAACGAGGGGACGGTCACGGACTGGGACCCGGTGTCCAAGCAGCCGTTGTTCAAGCTCTCGGCCGCGCGGATCTCCTCGGTGCGCCACGACGGGGAGCCGTCCCGGGCCCCCACCACCGGGGCCGGCGCGCCGGTGGCCGCGGCCGGCGTGGCACCGACCGCTGGGGGCGGCGCGGCCCGCGCGACCCAGTCGCGAGGCGGCGCCGCGGAGGAAGCGGGGGGATCCTCATGAACGGCACCGCGCTGATGCTGGACGCCGTCCACGGAGCGGAGACGCGGCTGGCCGACGGCTTCGAAACGGTCGCGGAGCGTCACCGTCACGAGCCGGAGATCCGCCACGTCGCCACCGACCTGGCGGGCTGGTCCCGCGACCACGCCGCCCGTCTCACCGAGGCGGCCCGGGACCGGGGCCTCAGCGAACTCGCGGCGCCCGGCACGGGGTTCGGGCACAGCGCGGTCCTGCTGCGCGAGACCTCCGACGAGGCGCTCGGCTACCGCCCCGGGCTCCTGCTGCTCCGCGATCTGCTCGATCTGCACGCCGCCGCCGGGGCGAACTCCCTGTACTGGGACATGCTCACGGCGCTCGCCAAGGCGACCAAGGACGAAGGGCTGCTGGATCTGGCGAACAGCTGCCATCCGCGGACCCGGCGCCAGGTCGCCTGGGCGCGATCGATGATCGAAGTTCTCTCCCCTCAGGCGCTGGCCAGCGCTCCGGAAGCAAGGAGTCACTGATGGACCAGAAGGAACCGCAACCGCGACCGACCGCTGTCCCGGCCCCGGACCCGGAGCCGGAAGTGGAACCGGAATCGGTATCGGAATCGGAACCGGAACAAGAAACGGAAACGGCATCGGCATCGGCATCGGACGAGGCTGAGCAGCCGGCGACGGAGCCGGAGGAGTCGCTGGAGGAACGGACCGCCGAAGTGATGGCCGAGGCGCGCAAGGAGGTGGCGCGGGCCAAGGAGACGCTGCACGACCAGCTTCTGCCCGCGGCGGAAAGCGGCGTGGTGGGCGACTACGAGGACGAGGAAGGAGAGCCGGACAAGGACGACACCAGAGGGGCGTGGCCCAACTGGAGCTGACGTCACTCCCAGCGGACGGAGTTCTCCTCCGTCAACGACTCCGGGGCGGCGGGCAGGACGCAGAACGGCAGTCCCGCCGGGTCGCCCATCACCCACCACGTGTCGACGTGGCGTACGCGCACGGCGCCCAGTCCTTCCAGGCGCGCGACCTCCGCCTCGACGTCGTCGGTGTGGATGTCCAGGTGGATGCGCGGATGTCCCTCACCGAGCTCTTGGACCAGGAGGGTGAGGTGCTTCTCGTAAGGCAGGTCGGCGCCCACGTACTCGGGGAACCGCGGGTAGAGGCGGGTCAGTTCCGTGCCGAGGACGCCCTGCCAGAACTCGGCGGCCCGACGGGCCTCGGCGCCGGGCACGTCGATGACGACCTTTTCGAGCCGGCTGTGGTGGGGCATGCGCTCCTGCTGCCCCGCCGTCGTGGCGGCAAACGCGGGATCCCGGTCGGATCGCCCGTTTCCTTCGGATATTCCGGGGCACCGAGCAGCTCATGATCCAGATCGGCTACACGATGATGACCGAACAAGCCGGCCCTCGGCAGCTGGTCGAGGACGTGGTCCAGGCCGAGCGGGCCGGCTTCGACTTCTCCGTCGCCTCCGACCACTACTTCCCCTGGCTGGACGAGCAGGGGCACGCCCCGTACGTGTGGAGCGTATTGGGCGCCGCCGCGCAGGCGACGTCGCGGATTCCGCTGATGACGTACGTGACGTGTCCGACCTTCCGGTACCACCCGGTGGTCGTGGCGCAGAAGGCCGCCACGATGCAGCTGTTGTCCGAGGGGCGTTTCCGGCTCGGCCTGGGCTCCGGGGAGAACCTGAACGAACACGTGGTCGGGCGCGGCTGGCCCGCGGTGGCCGTGCGCGAGGACAAGCTGGGCGAGGCCGTGGAGATCATCCGGCGGCTGTTCGACGGCGGCTACGTGACGCACCACGGCGAGCACTTCCAGGTCGAGGGCGCCAAGTTGTGGGACCGCCCGGACACCCCGCCGCCGATCGGCGTGGCCGTCTCCGGACCCCGCTCGTGCGAGCTGGCGGGACGGCTGGCCGACGTGATGATCGCGGTGGAGCCGAAGGCCGAGCTGGTCTCGATGTTCGAGGACGGCGGCGGCCGGGGGAAGCCGAAGATCGGCCAGCTCCCCGTGTGCTACGACACCGACCGCGATCGTGCCGTGAAGCGCGCGCACGAGCAGTTCCGCTGGTTCGGCGGCGGCTGGAAGGTGAACGCCGAGCTGCCCGGCACGGCCGGGTTCGCCGCGGCCACCACGTTCGTCCGCCCCGAGGACGTCGCGGACTCGATCCCGTGCGGGGACTCCGTGGAGGACTTCGTCGAGGCGGTACGGCCGTTCGCCGACGCCGGTTTCACCGAGGTGGCGCTGGTCCAGGTCGGCGGCGACGCGCAGGGGCCGTTCCTGGATTGGGCCGAGAAGGCGCTGATCCCGGCGCTGCGTGAGCTGTGAGGCGGCCATGACCTCTTCCGCGAAGGCCGGCACGGCCGCGCTCCTCGACCTCGACGGGACCCTCGTCGACACCAACTACCAGCACGCGATCGCCTGGTACCGGGCCTTCCGGGACCACGGCGTCGTGCTCCCCGTATGGCGTCTGCACCGGCACATCGGCATGGGCGGCGGCCAGCTCGTGGCCGCCGTGGCGGGGGAGCGCGTGGAACACGGACTCGGCGACGATGTGCGCGATGCCCACAGCCGCCACTTCCGCGACCTCCTCGACGAGGCCGAGCTGATGCCGGACGCCCGGCGCCTGATCGAGGTCCTGCACGAGCGGGGCGACGCGGTCGTGCTGGCCAGCTCGGCCAGCGAGGAGAACCTGAAGCACTTCCGCTCCATGCTGGACGCCGACGATCTGCTGGCCGGCGCGACCTCGAGCGCCGACGTCGAGCAGGCCAAACCCGAGCCGGACATCATCTGCGCCGCGCTGGAGAAGGTCCCGGACGCCGAGCGCTCGGTGCTCATCGGCGACTCGACGTGGGACTGCATCGCCGCCCGCCGGGCCGGAGTCGCCTCGGTGGCGCTGCTGACCGGCGGGTTCTCCGAGCAGGAGCTGCGCGACGCCGGGGCGGCCGCGGTGTTCGAGTCGATCGCGGCGTTGCTCGAACAGCTGGATCGGACGCCGCTGGGGTGACCGGAGCGGCTAGGGCGTGTTTGAGAAGTCGGGTGGGTGGTGTCCCGCAGCCTGTGAGCAGGTCGAGCGCGACGGCTCAGCGGCAAGCATGGCAAGACGGACGGCCTGCCTCATCCTGGTTGGCTGTGGCTGGTCGTCCGGCGCCGCCAGGCGCCGCCGATCAGCCGTCACGCCCCGCCCGACTTCTCAAACACGCCCTAGCAGCCCTCTGACCGGAGCGCCGGATTCCGGAGCCGGCAGGCAGGGGCGAACGGCCTGTGCCGCTCCGGTTCCATCGCCTCTGTCCGCGGCGCAAGCCATCCAGTGACCTGGATAACGAGGCAGACGCAGTGAGGCGCTGCCCGGGCGAAGAAAGGCAGACGTCGATGGACGACGAACGAGAGGCCGCCGCTGTGCGTCGCACGACGCCGGTCCGCGTCGAGGGCGACCTCGAACAACCGCTGTCCCGGTGGCTGTGGCTGGCCAAGTGGCTGCTGGCGCTACCGCACTACATCATCCTGTGGGTCCTGTGGATCGCCTACTTCCTGCTGAGCGCGGTCGCGCTGGTGGCGATCCTGGCCACGGGGCGCTACCCCCGTGGGATCTTCGACTTCAACGTGGGTGTGCTGCGCTGGACGTGGCGCGTCGCGTTCTACTCCTACGGAGCGCTGGCCACCGACCGGTATCCGCCGTTCTCGTTGGCGGACGACCCGGACTATCCGGCACGGCTGGAGATCGCCTTCCCCGGGGAGCTCTCCCGAGGCAAGGCCCTGGTGAAGTGGTGGCTGCTGGCCATCCCGCACTACCTGATCGTCGCGGTGTTCCTGGGCGGTATGCACTTCGGGCCCACCTGGCCGGACGCGGGGCTGCTCGGCGCCGCCGTACTGGTCGCGGGGTTCGCGGTGCTGTTCACCGCGCGGTATCCGCTCGGCCTGTTCGACTTCGTCATGGGGATCAATCGCTGGGTTCTGCGGGTCGCGGCGTACGCGAGCCTGATGACGGATGAGTACCCGCCGTTCCGGCTCGACATGGGAGCGCGGGAGCCCCAGGACCGGTGAAGAGGGGCCGAAGGTCCCGGTCCGGTCGGGCGCGTTCGGCCCTGAACCGGGCCCGCCTTGATCGGCGAGGGTTGGGGCATTCGCGCTACCGCGCTTCCACCGCCTAGTCAGGGGACTTCCCATGAGCAACCACATCGACGCCGCCACCGGGCCGGCGTCCTCGACGGTCCCGCCGGACCCCGGTGCCGGGCCGGCGCACCGTTTCGGCCTTCCGACGGCGACCGCGCTGGTCGTCGGCACGGTCATCGGCACCGGCGTGTTCGCTCTGCCGTCAGCGCTGGCCCCCTACGGGCCGATCAGCCTGGTCGCCTTCATCCTCGTCACGATCGGGGCGCTGGCCCTGGCCTTCGCGCTCGCGGCGCTGTCCAAGCGCGTCCCGGGCTCGGGCGGCCCGTACGTCTTCGCCCGGGACGCCTTCGGCGACTTCGCGGGCTTCCTCAACGCCTGGTCCTACTGGATCACCGCATGGGCCGGCAACGCGGCCATCGTCGTGGCCTGGGTCGGCTACGTCGAGGTGTTCTGGAACAGCGGCCACACCAAGGCCTGGTCCATCGTGATCGCCCTGGCCGGCCTGTGGATCCCGGCGCTGGTCAACCTCTCCGGGCTGCGCAGCATCGGCGCCGCCCAGCTGGTCACCACGGTCTTCAAGTTCATCCCGCTGCTGTTCATGTCCACCGTCGGGCTGCTGTTCATCAAGGCCCACAACTTCGGGCCCTTCAACGGCAGCGGCACCGGGGCCGGCGGCGCCGTCTCCGCCGCCGCGGCCATCGCGCTGTTCAGCTACCTGGGCATCGAGACCGCGTCGGTCGCCGCGGGCCGGGTCCGCGACCCGAAGCGGAACGTGGCCCGGGCGACCGTGCTGGGCACCGTCGCCTGCGCCGTCGTCTACATCCTCGGCACGGTGACCGTGTTCGGCACCGTGTCGAACGCCGCGCTGCAGAAGTCCACCGCGCCGTTCACCGACTCCGCCAACGCCATCTTCGGCGGCCACTGGGCCGGCGACCTCGTGGCGGTCGCGGCGATCGTCTCGGGCATCGGGGCGCTGGTCGGCTGGACGCTGATCGTCGCCGAGATGCCGCAGGCCGCCGCCCGCGACCGTCTGTTCCCGGGACGGTTCGCCACCGAGAGTCGGCGCGGGGTCCCGGCGTTCGGCATCGTCGTCTCGACGGTTCTGGCCTCGGTCCTGACCGTGGTGAGCTACACCCGGTTCGACAAGGTCTTCACCACGATCGTGCTGCTGTCGGTCGTGACCGCCGTGATCCCGTACCTGTTCAGCGCCACCGCGCAGCTGTACTGGCTGCTGACCCGGGGCCGGGCGGCGAACTGGCCGCACCTGCTGCGGGACGTGGCGGTGTCCGTCATCGCGCTGGCGTTCTCGTTCTGGAGCCTGTCCGGCAGCGGCTACCAGGCGGTGTACTACGGAGCGTTCTGCTTGTTCCTCGGCCTGCCGGTCTACGTCTGGATGAAGATCGGGCGCGGGGAGTACGGCGAGAGCGTCGTCATCCCCGCCGAGCTGACGGTGGACGGATCATGAGCGCCGCGTGGGGCGTCGCATCAGAGGTCGGACAGCTTCGCGAGGCGATCGTGCACCGGCCCGGTCTCGAGCTGACCCGCCTGACGCCGGCCAACTGCCGGGAGCTGCTGTTCGACGACGTGCTGTGGGCCGACAAGGCCCGCGAGGAACACGACGAGTTCGTGCGCGTGCTCGCCGGCCGGGGCGTCCGGGTGCACCGCTTCGGCGACCTGTTCGCCGAGACGCTGCGCTCGCCGCAGGCCCGGGCGTTCGTGCTCGACCGGATCTGCACCCCGGACAGCCTCGGGCCGACCCTCGCGGCCGCGCTGCGCTCGCTGGCCGAGGACGCCGACGGCGAGACGCTCGCCGACCTCCTCATCGGCGGTGTGACCCGGGCCGACCTGTCGCCGCTGGCCATCCCCAGCCTGCGCTGGCAGAGCCTGGAACTCGACGACTTCGTGCTGCCGCCGCTGCCGAACACGCTGTTCCAGCGGGACAACGCCGCCTGGATCGGCCCGGGCGTCAGCGTCAACCCGATGGCGATGCCGGCCCGGCGGCGCGAGTCGGTCCACACCCGCGCCGTGTACCGGTTCCACCCGCTGTTCGCCGACGCCGGGTTCCCGGTGTTCTACGGCGGCGACGACGCGGACCACCAGCCCGCGACCCTCGAAGGCGGGGACATCCACGTCCTGGGCCGGGGAGTCGTCCTCGTCGGCATGGGGGAGCGCACGACCCCGATGGGCGTCGAGAACCTGGCCCGCGAGCTGTTCCGGCACCGGGCCGCCCGTCAGGTGATCGCGGTGCAGCTGCCGAAGTCGCACGCGTTCATGCACCTGGACACCGTGCTGACGATGGTCGACACCGACACGTTCGTCCGCTACCCGTATCTGGACGCCGGGGCGCTGCGGCCCTGGCTGATCACTCCCGCCGACCCGGACGAGGTCGTCGAGCGCGACAGCGCGGGCCTGCACATCGAACGCCGGGACGACCTGTTCCAGACCATCGCCCGGGCCCTGGACCTGGACAAGATCCGGGTGCTCAGCGCCGAGGAGGACCTGCGCGCCGCCCAGCGCGAGCAGTGGGACGACGCGAACAACTTCCTGGCCCTCGCGCCCGGCGTCGTCGTCGGCTACGAGCGCAACACCGTCACCAACGCCATGCTCCGCGACAACGGCGTCACCGTCCTGCCGATCCCCGGCAGCGAGCTGGGCCGCGGACGGGGCGGGGCCCGCTGCATGACCTGCCCGATCCGCCGCGACGGCATCTGACGCCGACTCGCACTCCCACCACTTCGACCCTTATATAGGAGAATGACCATGATCGTGAACCGGCACCCCGGATCGTTGCTGAAGGAACTGGACCTCACCAAGGAGCAGTTCCTGGCCCTTCTCGACCTCGCCCGCGACCTGAAGAAGGCGAAGAAGGCGGGCACGGAGACCCGGCACCTCGTCGGCAAGAACATCGCCCTGGTCTTCGAGAAGTCGTCCACCCGCACCCGCTGCGCCTTCGAGGTCGCCGCCCACGACCAGGGCGCGCACGTCGCCTACATCGGCCCCGAGGGCTCCCACATCGGCCGCGACGAGTCCATCGCGGACACCGCCCGCGTCCTGGGCCGGATGTTCGACGGCATCGAGTTCCGCGGCTACGCGCAGGACGCGGTCGAGACGCTCGCCGACCACGCCGGGGTACCCGTCTGGAACGGCCTGACCGATCAGTGGCACCCCACCCAGATGCTCGCCGACATCCTGACCATGACCGAGCACAGCGACAAGCGCCTGGAGGACGTCGCCTACTGCTTCGTCGGCGACGGCCGCAACAACGTCGCGCGCTCGCTGCTGGTCACCGGCGCGCTGCTGGGCATGGACGTGCGCATCGGGGCCCCGCGCGACCTGCAGCCGCCGCCGGAGGTCGTCGCCGCCGCCGAGAAGCTCGCCGCGGCCAGCGGCGCCCGCCTCACCGTCACCGATGACGCCGCCGAGGCGGTGCGTGGCGTCGACTTCGTCTACACCGACGTGTGGGTGAGCATGGGCGAGGCCGCCGACAAGTGGGCGGCGCGCGTCCCCGAGCTGCTGCCCTACCGCGTCACCGAGGACCTCATGGCCGCCACCGGGAATCCGGAGGCGAAGTTCCTGCACTGCCTGCCGGCCGTCCACGACGACCGGAGCGACCTCGGCCGCCGGGTCCGCGAGGAGTTCGGCCTGGTCGGCGCGGAAGTGGCCGACGAGGTCTTCGAGTCGCCGCGCTCGGTGGTCTTCGACCAGGCCGAGAACCGCATGCACACCATCAAGGCGGTCATGGTCGCCGCCTACCGGGATCCCCGATGAGGATCCTGGTGGCGCTCGGCGGCAACGCCCTGCTGGAGCGCGGAGAGAAGCCGGACGCGGCGATCCAGCGCGAGCACGTGCGGGTGGCGGCCCGGGCCCTGGCCCCGCTGGCGGACGAGCACGAGCTGATCCTCACCCACGGCAACGGGCCGCAGGTCGGCGTGCTGGCGCTGGAGAGCGCGGCCGACCCCGCGCTGTCCAGGCCCTACCCGCTGGACGTCCTGGGCGCCCAGACCCAGGGCATGATCGGCTACTGGCTCGCCCAGGAACTGGGCAACGCCGGGGTGAAGCGCCCGATCGTCGCGGTGATCACGCAGACTGTCGTGGATCCGGCGGATCCGGCGTTCGCCGCGCCGTCGAAGTTCATCGGACCCGTCTACTCCGGGCGGGAAGCCGAACGCCTGGCCGCGGACCGCGGCTGGGCCATGGCCCGGGACGGCGCGTCGTGGCGGCGGGTCGTGGCCTCCCCGCAGCCGGCCGACGTGCCCGAGATCGCGTCGATCCGCAACCTGAGCGCCTCCGGCACGATGGTGATCTGCGCCGGCGGAGGCGGCGTACCGGTGACGCGGAGCGAGGACGGCGTTCTCACCGGTGTGGAAGCCGTCGTCGACAAGGACCTGTGCGCCGCGCACCTGGCGATCGAACTGAAGGCCGACCGCCTTCTGCTGCTCACCGACGTGGCGGCGGTGATGAAGGACTTCGGGACCCCGCGTGCCGAGCCGATCCGCCGCCTGAGCCTCGCGCAGTCGTCGGAGCTGCATCTGCCGGCCGGGTCCATGGGCCCCAAGGTCGAGGCGTGCGGACGGTTCACGGCCGCCACCGGCAATCCCTCTGCCATCGGCTCGTTGCGGGAAGCGGCGGCGGTGATCGGGGGGACGGCCGGTACCACGGTGGTGCCTTGATGGTGTGGTGATGACCGCCGGCCGACCGCGACGAGGCGGCCGGCAGCCATGCCACGGCCTGGCACGACCAGCTCGGATCCTGGCTTATGACGGTGGTTCCACCGAACGGGTGCGCGCCAGGCGGCCCGTCACCGGGAGCGGTCGGGCGCCGCGGGTCCCGGATCGATGTGGACCGAGGTCCCCCGCAGGCCTTCGACGTCCGTCTCGCCGCTGCGCAGCAGCTTCTCGCCCAGGGCGATCAGCGCCCGCCCCGCGGCGACTTCGTCGCCGATCTCCGGGACGTCGAACTCATCGGGTTCGCACAGCGCCTCGCCGACGACCTCGATCGTGCCGGCGCTGGCTTTCAGCCACAGGCGTGCCTGGGTCTGGCCGTCTTCTTCGAAGAAGTAGAGCCTTATCGGCCACTCTCTGACGTGTTGCATGGTGGGCCCGCTTTCCGGGAACGGTTTGGCGTTTTCCATCCTTCGCCTGGGTGCGTGTGCCTTTCAGTGCTCGGCCTCCAGGAGATTCTCCTCGTCCGTCATCCGCCTCGTGTCCGCGGCCATGCGGTCGATGAGCGTACGGACCTCGTCGGTGATGCCGGTGGCGGCGGTCTGGGACAGCTCGTCACACTCGGCGATGCGGTCTGTCAGGTTCTTCCGCAGTGTGAGCAGCCGGGTCTCCTCGGCGACGACGGCGCCGCGTGCTTCGGTGAGTGTCATGAGGAAGGCATCCGCTCGGCTGCGTTCGTCGTGCGGCTCGTGGGGGATGGCGGCGTACCCGTCCGCGGCCGCGATCGTCCTGGTGCCGCCCAGGCGGGCGGTGTGTTCGCGGGTGCGCCTGATCTCGCCGTCGATGTAGGCGAGCTCCTCTGACGTCTCGTCCAGGCCGCGCCGCACGTGCTCGAGCAAGATCCGTTGGCGCCGGTGGGTGACCGCCAGCACGTCGGCGGGGTCGCGATGTCCGCCCTGGCCGGGACGGACGGCGTCGATGGCGCGACGCAGGAGTCCCACGGCGACTCACCTCCTTCGCGGGGCGCCTCACCGACGCCGCGGGGGCGGATTCCGTCGCAGGACCCTCATGGCATCCGCACTCCCCGGCGGCGTCGGCGCTCGACGGGAGAGGCCCGATCCGCTTCTCGCGGATTCCGATTGCGCGGTGCGCGGCACGGGGGAACCGCTGCTCCGCGTCGTCCGTACCCGGACCTCTCCCGCACTCCTAGTCGATCGCATCCGCGGGCCGCGTCCCAGGGCCGAACGGCCCTGATCCGCACCGGGCCGGACGGCCCGGCCCGGGCCGTCCGGGGCCCGCCCGGGACCTTCGGCGTCCCGGAGAAGGCCGTCCGGCCCTGCCAGCTGGGGGAACATGGGCCCATCCTGGACGGGGAACACGGAAAACATCCGGGAGAGAGCCATGAAAGCCCTGATCGTCTACGAGTCCATGTACGGCAACACCCGCGCCGTCGCCGAAGCCGTGGCCTCCGGCTTGAGTTCCGCCTACGAGACCGAGGTCAAGCCCGTCGCCGAGGCCACCGGCGCCGACGTCGGCCAGGCCGATCTGCTCGTCGTCGGCGGTCCGACGCACGTCCACGGTCTGTCGCGGCCCTCCACCCGCAAGGCGGCCGCCGACGCGGCGGCGTCCGACGAGGACCTGTCGCTGGAACCGGCGGCGCAGGGGGTCGGGCTGCGGGAGTGGTTCGATCACCTGGACCGGGGCGACGGCAAGCGCGCCGCCGCGTTCGACACCCGCCTGTCCGCGCCGCCGCTGTTCACCGGCCGCGGGAGTCTGCGCATCGCCAAGCACCTGCGGAAGTCGGCGTTCGAGGTCGCCGACGACCCCGTCAGCTTCCTCGTGGACAAGAAGAACCACCTGCTCGACGGGGAGCTGGAGCGCGCACAGGAGTGGGGTAAGAGCTTGGCCGGTTAGGGCGGTTCCCCAGCGCACACCTCGCGCTACCACTGGATCCTCGGCGCACGCCTCGCGCTGCCACTGGCGTCACGCGGGCGGTTCGAGCACGGCGGACTCGGACGCCGCCGAGGGGCTCGGCCCGTTGACCTCCGTTTTAGTGTGGCGGGCTCAGCGGTGCGGAACGATCAGCAGTGGGCAGGCGGTGTGGCGGAGCAGGGTGTGGGTGGTGGGGCCGATGCGGACGCCCCGGCGTTCGCCGTCGAGTCGTTGGGCGCCGGCGATGAGCAGGTCGGCGTGGTGGGAGGCGGCCGTCAGTACGGCGCTGGCCGGGCCGTCCAGGACTTCGGTGTTCACCCGGGTGTGGGCACAGCGGTCCTCACGTTCCTTGACGCGCCGGTTCAGTTCCAGGCTGGCTTCGGCGAGGGCGCCGGCGCAGACCTCGTGTGCTTCCGGGGTGTCGTCCAGGGCGGAGCGGATCTCGGTGAGGTCGTGGGCGCTGATCACGCGGAGCAGGGCGGTGCGGCGT
>NZ_BAAAQM010000037.1:0-106148 GCF_039531675.1 Catenulispora subtropica | reverse complement strand
TCCCGGACGAGCAGGCGGTGCGGCGGGGCCGGAAGGACGCCGCCGGACTGGAGCGGCGGCTGGCGGCGCTCGCCCCGGCCGTCGCCGGCGCCCTGGCCGAGAAGCAGCGCCGGGACGCCGTCGGCGCCGTGCGCAACCAGCTGGCCGCGGCCGGCCCGCACGCCGCGTTCGACCCTGAGGGGGCGCTCCGGGTGACCGGGCTGCTGACCAAAGCGGAGGCCGCCGCGCCCGGGTCCGCGTTCACGGCGGTGTTCCGGGCTCTGACCGCGGAGACCACCGCGCACCTGTCGGCGGCCGCGGCCAACCGTGCGGCGTTCGAGGACCTGCGGGCGCGCGTCGACGCCGCCGGCGGCGCCCTGGACCGGGTGCTCGCCGAGGCCGCCGCCGAGGGCGCGCCGCTGCCCGGCGGGCAGAACGCCCGCTTCGCCGTCGGCCGGCTGCGGCAGACGCTCGGCGGGGACTGGCCGGGCGCGGGCGCGCTGGCCTCGGCCGAACAGGATCTGGCGCAGCTGGTCGGGTCGATCCGGACGCTGACCACGGAGCTGGAGGTGTGGCTGCGGCTGATGGACCGGATCGCGGCCGTCGCCGGCGCGGTGATCGACGCGGCGCCGAAGGCCGGGCTGCGGCTGGTGCCGGGCAGCCTGGAGCGGGACGGGGACCGCGTCACGTTCCGGACGGAGCGGGCCGCCGACGAGTCGCCGCTCACCGTCGAGGTCGGTCCGGCCGAGAACGACGAGGTGGCGATCGTCTATCACGGCTCCGGCTCCGACTTCCGCACCGCCTTCGCCGCCGACGGTGAGGAGAAGCACTGCGACCTCACCGAGGAGATCCTGACACAGCTGCACACCGAGCTGGAGGCCGCGGACATCGCGACGAGCGGCCTGCGCTGGGAGGGCAAGCCCGACGGGCGGCTGCGGGCCGCGCAGGTCCGGCCGGAGAGCCTGCCGAGGGGGCGGGAGCGGTGACCATCATGGGTTCGGGCCCTGAGCCCACCTCGTCGCGGCGGGGCAGCTCGGCCTGGCTCCAACGGGCCGTGGCCGAGATCCGCCGCGGCCGCCACCTCATCCTGCACGGCAACATCCACGACCTCGTCTGGTGGCGCGGCGACTACCTGCCGCTGGAGGACGCGCTGGCCGTCGTGCTGGAGAACCTGCACTACCGGCTGATCGGTTTCTACGACCCCGTCGACCATCTGCGGGTCCGGGGCGACGACGACCTGGCCCGGTTCGAGCACCACGTCCGGCGGGCGGGCCGCGCGGCCCGCGACGGCGGGGCGGGGCGCGGCGACCGGGACCGCGAAGCCGGGCGGGAGCGTGAACCCGGTCGCGCTCCCGCCCCTTCCACCCCGTCCGCCGGCCGCACGCGGACGGCCGCGCTGGAACGACGCCTCACGAGCGCCGTCGACGCCTCCCCGGTGCCGGCGTACGACGGGCCGCAGGCGGCGCTCACCGCGATCCGCCGCGTGCTGGCCCAGGACGACGAGCCCGCCGCGTTCGTCGTCGACGGCGGCGACCTGCTGCTGTTCGACCCCGCGCACGGCGACCAGGCCGACCGCAGCCTGCTGGGCGTGGTGAAGAAGGCCATGCTGGGCGCGGCCGAGATCCAGTACCAGCGCAACCTGCTGATCCTGACCGTCGGCGACCTGGCCGCGCTGCCGGAGTGGCTGTACCGGGACGAGCCGTTCGTGCAGACCGTGGAGGTGCTGCGGCCGACCGTGGAGGAGCGCGAGGCCTATCTGCAGGTGCTGGAGTCGCGGTTCCACGGTGCCTCGGAGCTCGCGCCCGCGGTCCTGGACCGCAGCGTGCGCGCGCTGGCCAACCTGTCCGACGGCATGGCCCTGACCGAGCTCGACGGCCTGTGGCGGACCAGCCGCGCGCAGCGGATCCCGCTGGACGAGCCGCGCGAGCTGATCAACCGGACCCGGTTCGGCCGCAAGGCCGACCCCTGGGCCGCGCACCGTGGCCGGGATCCGCGCGAGACCCGGGCCCGGCTCGGCGCGCGGGTGGTCGGGCAGGACGCGGCGGTGGACCGGGTCGGCAGAGCCCTGACGGCGGCCACGCTCGGCATCGACCTGGCCGCCGATCCGCACAGCCCGGAGGCCCGGCCCAAGGGCGTGTTCTTCTTCGTCGGCCCCACCGGGGTCGGCAAGACCGAGCTGGTGCGGGCGCTGAGCGAGCTCGTGTTCGACGACGAGGCGGCGATGTGCCGGTTCGACATGTCCTCCTTCTCCGAGCCGCACAACGCCGAGCGCTTCTACGGCGCGCCGCCCGGCTACGTCGGCCACGAGCGCGGCGGCGAGCTCACCAACCGGATGCACCAGCGGCCGTTCAGCGTGCTGTTGTTCGACGAGGTCGAGAAAGCGCACGAGTCGATCTTCGACAAGTTTCTGCAGGTCCTGGAGGACGGCCGGCTGACCGACGGCCTGGGCCGGACCGCGTACTTCTCGCAGAGCCTGATCGTCTTCACCTCGAACCTGGGCGCCGACTCGATCTACCGGCAGGTCCGGCAGGGCGGCCCGGAGGGGCTGCCGACGTACGAGCAGGTCTCGGAGCACTTCGAGCAGGAGGTGCGGCGGCACTTCGCCGAGAAGCTGCGGCGCCCGGAGCTGCTCGGCCGCCTCGGCGACGGGATCGTGTCCTTCGACATCGTGCGCCCCGAACACGTTCCGGTGATCGTCCGGAAGTTCCTCGGCTACCTGGTCCGCAACGCCGGGCGCAAGGGCGTGCGCCTGGAGGTCGACGAGGAGCCCGTGATCGACCTGGTGGTGCGGACCATCAGCGACCCGGCGGTCGCCGCGCTCGGCTACCGCCAGGTTCCGGTGATCCTCACCCGCGCGTTGCGCGACCCGCTGGTCCACGAGATCGCCGAGCACGGTCCGGACGGGCACTGGTACGCGACCGTCGAACCGGGCAGCCCGGTCGCCACGGTGGTGCGGCACTGAGCGGCGCGCGGCCCGCGCGGTCCGTCAGAGCCCGATGTCCCGTTCACCGGTCCCCGAACGGCAGTCCGAGAGGAGTCCGCCGATGAGCCAGCGGTTCCAGCCGCTGCCGCCGCCCGCGCTGCCGGTGCCGGCCGCCGAGCTGGTGGTCCACCACCTCCGCTTCCGCGCGGACGCCGACGACCCGATGACGCTGCGCCCGGTGTCGGAAACCCTGGAGGACGACCGCACCGCCTGGATCGGGCGCCTGCTGGAGTGCGGCGCCCCCACGGACATGCCGAGCCTGGCGTTCAGCCGTCTCCCGGACCGGAGCACGGTGCTGTGCCGGGCCGTCGCGCGCCGGGCGGCGCCGTCCGGACTCGAGGTCGAGGCCCGCCTCGTGATCTGGACCCAGGGTTCGGAGCGGCGCGCCGGCTATGCGATCGACGCTTGGAGCGGGCGGTTCTGGGGCCCGGACCGGGACCGTGTCGGCCATGCCGAGCATGCCGGCCACGCCGAGCATGCCGACCACGCCGACCACGCCGAGCACGCCGACCACGCCACGGCGCCAGTCGCCGCCGCGGCCGACCTGCACCGGTTCGCCCGCCGCGTGCGCGGCCAACTGGCCTCAGTGCTCGCCGACGCCCGGAGCCTGTTCGCCGAACAGGCCGGACCGCAGCTGCTGCTGGTGTACCGCGAACAGGTCGACGTCGTGTTCTGGATCGCCCTGATCTGCGCCTCCCTGCCGCCCGAAGCCGCTGAACGCCTGACCTTCACCACCTTCGCCCGTCACCCCTCCACGGCCTACCAGCAGATCGTCGGCATCGCGCCGGACAGCACGGACTTCGGCTTCAGGACTGACGAGCTGACCCACACCTACCGGGTCCGCGGCGAGGGCGGACGCCTGAGCCCACCGGCCGAGGACCCCTGGGCCGACCTCGCCGCCGCGCTGTGGCTGGCCGAGCGCCACGACCTGATCACCGACGCCGTGCGGCTGCCCGCCGGCCGGCCCTTCGACGCCGGGCGCCTGGCCGTGCTCGCGCTGCTCGAAGAAGTCGACCTGGAGGTCGACACCCGGCTCCAGGTCCTCGACTGGCTGTCCCGGAAGACCAACACCAGCGGCATCTCGCACGACGACAAGGCCACGCTCACCCGCTGGCTGCTCGACACCGCCAGGGCGACGCCCGGTCAGGGGCCGGTCTGGCAGGCCGTCGGTCCCGCGCTGGCCGCGCTGCGGCTGCGCGCCGAGGACGCCGCCGACGAGGCCGCGATGGAGCTCGGCCGGGTCGCGCTCGCGCGCGCCGCCGCCGATCCCGCGGGGGTCGCCGCCGACCCGCTGGGCGGCCTCGACCTCGCCTCCCACCAGCGCAACCGGCTCGGTGCCGAGTTCAGCGGGCCGGTGCTGACCACGCTCAAGGCCGAAGGCGCGGTCGACCTGGCCGCACTCCGCGGCGGGCTGACCCTCGCCCGCTCGCTGCTGCTGCTGTCCGAGACCGTGCTCGCCGGCCTGGGCCGCCGCCTCGCCGACGTGCTGCTCGGCGCCGGCGACCGGGCCGACCGCGCCGCCGTCCTGGACCTGCTCGGCTCGCCGTCCGAAGCCGACCTCTCGGCGGCCGTGACCGCACGGCTGGAGGCAGTGGCCCAAGGCGGCGACGTCCTGGCGGTCCGCGACCTGTTCGCCGGCCCGGTCCGCATCTGGCTGGCGCGGCAGCCGATGGACCGCACCCCGGTGCTGCGCCTGATCGCCATCGCGCAGGAACCGAAGATCGCCGGGCTGCGGGGCTACGCCTGCTTCGACGCCCTGCGCGGGCGGGTGCGCAAGCTCGACACCTCGCTGCTGCGCGCGATGGTCGAACTGGCCTGGCCGGACACCGCCTTCGGTCTGCCGCTCGCCGACGCCGCGGGGCTGGGCCGCACACTGAGCGCCCGGGACCTGCGGGAGCAGGCCTTCGCCTCGCTGCTGGTCGATACGTTCAACCGCCACACCGACGTCGTCATGCCCGACGAACGCCGGGACCTGGCCGAACTGGCCGGGGTCCTGAAGGACCTCAGCGGGCTGTCGCCGAGCCTCCGGACCACGGCGCAGCTGCTCGTGGAGATGGGCGGCGCGGAGCGCGGCCGCCGTTCCCTCGACCGGGTCGCGCACATCGTCGGCGACCTGCTCTCCGAGGGCCCGGCCCGCCCCGCCGTCCGGGACGACGTGCTGAAGCGGCTGGCGGTGCTCTACGTCGAGGCCCCCGCCGAGGAGCTGAGACGCGGGGACGTCCTGGGCCGGCTGCTGACGGTCGGCGGACACCGGCTGCTCGACGCCTACGGCGAGGCGCACCGCGAGCGCGCGGGCGCGGTGCGCACGGCGATGGTGCACGACGCCGAGTACGCGGCCGTGCGCTACGAACTCTGGCGCGCGCTGCGGCACGCGGACGACGACCGGGCCCAGCGGATCGGCAGGGACCTGATCCACGGCCTGGTTCTGCCCACGATGCGCGCGGCGGGGCTGGAGTGGGCGGACCGCGTCGTCAAGCAGTTCCGCCGCCGCGACGACCTGCGCGACTCCTGGCGCCAGGCGTGGGAGCACGCCACGGCGCCGCCGCCCGGTCCGGGCGAACCGCGGGAACCGCGGGAGCCGCGGGACCACCGCACCACCCACCACCCGGCCCCGGCCGGGACCGAGACGGAACAGGAGAACCAGCGATGACCACCGGTCCGGAGGAAATGGACATCCCGGGCGGTCCGATGACCAAGCGGTCGGTGAACTTCTACTGGCTGCTGGACTGCTCCGGGTCGATGAGCGTGAACGGCAAGATGGCCGCGCTCAACACCGCGATCCGCGAGGCGGTCCCCGAGCTGCGCTCGGTCGCCCAGGGCTACCCGGCGGCCCAGCTGCTGATCCGCACCGTCCGCTTCAGCGAGCGGGCCGACTGGCACGGGCCCGGGGCCACCGCGATCGAGACGTACGTGTGGAACGACCTGGTCGCGGCCGGCGGCAGCACGGCCATGGGCAGCGCGTTCAAACTGGTCGCCGACGAGTTCCAGAGCCCGACGATGCCCAGCCGGGCCATGCGGCCGGTGCTGGTGCTGGTCTCGGACGGCCAGCCGACCGACGACTGGCGGTCCGGCCTGCGCGCGATCGAGGCGACCGACTGGGGCCGCAAGGCGGTGCGGGTGGCGGTGGCCATCGGCGACGACGCGGACCGCCAGATGATGCAGGAGTTCGTCAACGACCCCGAGCTGCCGGTGCTGCGCGCGCAGAACGGCAAGCAGATCGCCGCGGCGATCCGGTGGGCGTCGACCAACGCGCTCAACATGGCGTCCTCGGGCTCCGGATCCCCGTCGCCGGGCGCCGGCACCTCGCGGGGCGGCGGCGCGGCGTCGACGACCTTCGGCGCCGCCCCGACCGTGACCCGGACCCGGACCCGCTTCCCGTTCGGCGCGGGATCGGCCCAGCCGCACGGCAACATCCTCGACGACGACCCCGACTTCTTCGACTGATGGGCGGCGACACCCCGGCGTGGACCCCGGTCCACGCCACGGTCAAGGGCGCGAACAAGAAGTACTCCCAGGACGCGCTGCGGTTCCGCGCGGTGGCCGACGGCGCGGCGCTGCTGCTGACGGTCGCCGACGGCCACGGCGCGGCCCCGCACCGGCGCAGCCACCTGGGGTCGGCGTGGGCGGTGGAGGAGTTCGTCCGCTGCGTCACGCCGTTCGCCCGGATGGTGGCCGAGCTCGAGGGGGAGGGGCCCGGCGCCTGGCGGCGGCTGCGCGAGGCCGGTGACCTGCCCCTGCGCCGGACCGTGTGCCGGAGCTGGCTGGACCGCACCCGGCTGCACGACCTCAACGCGCCCTCGCGGGGGACGGCCGGCCCCGCGGCGGAGTTCGGCCGGGACCGGCTGGTGCCCTACGGCAGCACCCTGCTCGGCGTCCTGCTGTCGCGGACCCAGGTCTTCTGCTGGCAGCTCGGCGACGGCGACATCGTGCTCGTCGACGAGAACGGCCCGCCGCGGCACCTGTTCGCCGAGACCGGCGACAAGGTCGGCGACGAGACCGACTCGCTGTGCGGGCCCGAGCCGTGGCACCGGATGCGCACCCACTGGCAGCCGCTGTCCAGCCTGGGCCGCGACCGCCTGATCATGATCAACACCGACGGGCTGACGAACAGCTTCGCCGACGGCGACGGCTACGTGCGGTTCGCCCAGGACGTCTACGACCGGTTCCGGGCGCACGGCCCGGCCTGGGTCGGCGAACGCCTGCCGGGCTGGCTCGAACGGGCGGCCGACAACTCCGGGGACGACACCACGCTCCTGGCCGCGTACGCGCCCGGGTCCGCCGCACCCCGCACGTCCTCGGAAACCAGAAGAGGGAAGGAACTATGAACAGTCGACTCAGCTCCGGCAGCGTCCTGCGCACCGAGGACGGCGCGAAGGTGAGCGTCGAGGGGATGTTCGGGTTCGGCGGCCAGGGCGAGGTCTACAAGGTCTCGGTCGAGGGCAGACCGTTCGCGCTGAAGTGGTACTACCCGGAGTGGGCCACTCCGCAGCAGCGGATGATCCTGGAGGGCTTGGTAGGCCGCCAGATCCGGGACCCGCGCTTCCTGTGGCCCCGGCACCTGGTGACCGGCCCGCGGGGCTTCGGCTACCTGATGGACGTGCGGCCGGACCGCTTCATCGATCTGCCGCGCCTGTTCAAGCGGGACCGGGCGGTGCGCGGCCTGACGCCGCGGACCCTGCTGGTCGTCGCCCTGAACACCGCCGAGGCCTTCCGCCACCTGCACGTCCAGGGCATCTCCTACCGCGACATCTCCTGGGGCAACCTGTTCTTCGACCCGCGCACCGGCGAGGTGCTGGTCTGCGACAACGACAACGCGGTGTTCGAGGGCGCGCCGACCTCCATCGGCGGCACCATGCAGTTCATGGCCCCGGAACTGGTCCGCAACGATCCCGGCGCGGTCCCGTGCACCCAGACCGACCTGCACGCCCTCGCCGTGCTGCTGTTCATGCTGCTGATGAACCACCACCCGCTGGACGGCGCGGCCGCGCTGAAGGTCGGCATCATGGACGACGACGCCTGGCTCCGCCTGAACGGCACCGACCCGGTGTTCGTCTTCGACCCGAAGATCGACACCAACCGCCCGGTCCCCGGCGAACAGGACACCGTGCTCGGCACCTGGGCCGCGACCCCGCCGATCCTGCGCGCCCTGTTCGAACAGGCCTTCACCGTCGGGCTGCAGGACCCGGGCCGCCGCGTCGCGGAGAACCAGTGGCGCGACGCCTTCCGCGACGCCCACGACGCCGTGGTGGTCTGCGCGAACTGCCAGCGGCAGAACATGGTGCAGCCGGGCCCCGAGGTCGCGCCGACCCCGTGCTGGTCCTGCAAGCAGACGCTCAAGCTGCCGCCGCGCCTGGAGATCTCCAGCGGCATGGGCCGGGTGCGCACCGTGCGCTCCATCCGGCTCTCGCCGGGTGCCAAAGTGCTGTCGTTCCACCTGCGCTCGGACCCCGACGTGCACGACTTCGAGGACGTCGTGGCGGAGGTGGTCCCCCACCCGACCGAGGCCGGCCGCCTCGGCCTGCGGAACAAGCAGCCGCGGGAGTGGATGGTGCACCGGGAGGACGCCCGCAAGCCGAACGCGGTGCCGATGGAGAAGGGCGTGATGCTGCGCGAGGGACTGCTGATCGAGTTCGGGGAGGGGGCCGAGGGGGTCTTCCGGGCCGTGTGAGCCGCTTCGAAGGCTCACACGGCGCCGCTGCCGCACGTCACGGGCGGCGCCGCCGGAACCAGGTCCAGGGCGCCCACCAGCGGCGGCGGCGAAGCGGGGTCGGCCCGGGACTCGAAGTCGGAGGTGTGAACGAGGCGGTGGGCCGGTTGACGGGCCATGGGCGGAACGGGGGCGGCAGCGCGGGGAGGAGCACCGTGGCCGCGGAGGTGACCACCAGATCTGCGTCCGGTCGGCCCAGCGGCTCGACCGTGATCTGACACGCTGAGCGGTCGACGGCTATGCGGAAGCCCGTGGCGGGATAGCGGCTGCGGGACAGCAGGGCCCTGCGGGTTGTTCCGCCGACCTGCCACGAGACCGCCACCAGGACCGCGGGGTCCGGCCAGCTGAACTCGACGGTCGCCGTGTTCGCGGTGCCTGCGGTGTTCGCGGTGTTCGCGGTGTTCGCTGGGCGCGACACGCGGAGGTCGCGCGGGGCCGGGACGACCTGGACCAGTGCGCTCGGTCCGGCCACGGCCCGGTCGCCGAGGGTCGAGACGGCGAGGAAGCGCGTGGTGTGGCCGGGACGCGCGGTGAACCGGACTTCTGGCGACTCCGATGCCGCCGCCAGCGTTGTCAGCCCTGGTACGCCGACGGGGCGATGACGGACGAAGGCACTGATGTCCGAGCCCAGAGACGTCGCGCCGTAGGGCCATATCGCGATATCGGCGGTACCGACCTCGGGAGCGGACCACGCTATGCGGAGGGGGAGTCCGCGGTCCGCCGCGTCGGGCGGAACGGTTGTCGCCTCCGCCATCTCCGTGGCCTTGGCCACCTCCACCTGCATTTGCCGGACCGGTGCTGGCCACCGTCCCACCCGAACCGTGACTGTCACGCCGTCGGACCACACCGTTCCGGTCGTCGTCACGTAGCCGCACTGCACGCGGTACTCGTAGTCCCCCTCCTCGACTCCCGCGTCGAGCGCGCCGTCGTCCTGGCACTCGACCTCAACCGCGGCCTCGTCGCCGCACCGCAGCACCCGTACCTGGTCAGCACGATCGGGCGCGCGCCATGACAGCTGTACTCCATATGGCGTATCCCGCACCGCCGGCAGCTGGACCTCCGGGGTGTGGCGGATACGGTCCGTCGCGACCGGAACGGCGTCGATCACCCCGTCCCGCAGTGGGATCGCGATGTAGCGCACCGAGCGTCCGAACTCGACGGCGGTGTCGGTGACCGACCCGGCGAAGTCGGTGTCTTCGAAGGCCGGCTCGCCGTCGGTGGCGTCGTCATAGAGGCGCAGAACCGACCAGGAGACGTCGGCCTCCCGGCTCCGCCGCAGCTCCAGCACCAGGCCCTCGTCGGTGGCGCTGATCTGCAGGTCGTGGGCCGCCGCGACACGGGAGTCGGCGAGCCGGATCGCCGACCGCAGCAGACCGTGGTGGGCGTGCCGTTCGTCGGAGACGAGGCGGGCCGCCTGAAGGTAGCGGGTGGCGCACTCCTCGGGATCGCCGTCGTCCTCCAGCGCCCGCGCCTCCGCCAGGAACCCGTTCGCGGTCCCGATCCGCTGCTCGATGTCCTGCGCGAGCTGGGCGAGCCGCCAGTCGCCGTGGTCCGCCGGCAGCCGGGCCAGCAGGCGCGCGGCCTGGCTCAGGCGCCGGTCGGCGACGTGGTCCGCGAGCCGCTCCGCCGCGTCGGCCGCACGGGCGTCGAGCCGGACGGAGGCGTGCACGTGGACCAGCACGGCGGCCGCCTCAGTGGAATGGACGCCGAGGTCGGTCAGCTGCTGCTCGGTGACGGCGCCCGGCCTCCCGGCGGCGCGCCCCGCGATGTCCACGAGCTGGTAGAGCAGGGCCTGCCGCAGGATGTCGCCGTAGTCGTCGAGCGCGGCGTCCAGCAGGCCGAGCAACTCCGTCGCCGTCGGGGCGTGCGCGCCGAAGCGGCGCTCGGCGTCGGCGCGGACCTGGGCGATCGCGGCGTGGTCGAGCCGTCGCCACAGCCCGGGCCGACCGATCCAGATCCCGTCCACGACCAGGAAGCAGGCTCGGCCGGTGGCGTCGGTCTCGGCGCCGAAGGGCGGCGTCTCAGGGGCCACGAGGTCGGCCAGATGCCGCAGGCCCAGCGTGGCCAGGCCGGCCTTGAGCACCGGGTAGCCGCGCAAGCCGGGGAAGCGCGGCGCGGACTGGCCGCTCATGTCGCCGCGGTGAACAGGAAGACCTGGATCTCAGCCGCGCCGCCGCTGTCGTGGCTCAGATCCATGTAGGACCGCAGCACGGTGCTGTGTTGCGGGAACAAGGTCGGGAACTTGCTGCTGAGCAGACCGTTGATGGTCTGGGCGTAGGCGATGTCGTCGTTGATGTCCGAGCCCCAGCCGAAGGTGAGGACGAAGCCGGCCCGGCGGTCTTTGTACTTGGCCAGCCCCTTGGCCAGCTGCGCGGTCAGATGTTCGGTGTCACCCCTGTCGCCGGTCACGTCGATGACCACCGGTGTCGGGTCCAGCGCCTGCGGCCCGACCAGCGTCGGCTTCGAGGGGGTGGGTGTCGGCGTGGGTGTCGGCGTAGGCGTAGGCGTAGGCGTCGGCGTGGGAGTGGGCGTCGGCGACGGAGTCGCGACCGGCTTGGCGACCGGCACATCGGCCTGGCTCCCCAACGCCACGATCATGATCACCAGCATCAGGTCGGCGAACAGCCACCCGGCGAGCGTCACCAGCGACCGGTCGCTCCGCGCACGCCGCGGCCCGGTCACGGCGTCGGCCCCGAAGCAGCGGGGCTCGGCCGGGCACCGTTCGAGCCCTGCTGCCCGCCGGCCGGGTCGGCCTGGGCCGGGATGGTCGGGCGCGGCGCGCGCAGCACCAGACCGGTGCCGCGCTCCACGGTCTCGGCGGCCCCCACCCACAACGCGGCCGCCTCGTCCCAGCGGTCGACGACCCGCCCGAGCTGCAGGATCGACGTGGCGGTCTCCTGCGACACCCGCTGCAGCTCCTTGACGATGTCGGCCGCCGAGCGCAGCACGGCCTCGGTCCGCCGGTTCAGGTCGCCCTGCACAGCGGTCAGCTCCTTCACCGCGACCTCGACCCGGTTCCCCGCGTCCCGCAGCTGAGTACCGACCGCCTCGACCGCCTCGGTGCTGTGCCGCGTGGCCGCGACCAGGTTCTCCCGTGCGGTGTCGACGGCCCCGGCGACCTGCGTCTGGCTGTTCCGCAGCGCGTCGACACCCTGGCGCACCACCTCACGGGTCTGCTCCGCGGCCTGGTCGGCGGCCGCGGTCACCACGGACTGGGTGTTCCGCAAGGCGTCCACACCCTGCCGCACCACTTCCCGCGTCTGCTCCGCGGCCTGGTCGGCAGCGGCGGCCAACGTGTCCCGCGCGGAGTCGACAGCCCCCGCGACCTGCGTCTGGCCGTCGCGCAGCGCGTCGACTCCCTGGCGCACCACTTCCCGCGTCTGCTCAGCGGCCTTGTCCGCAGCGGCGATCCCACTCCTGTTGACGTCGACCAGCTTGTCGGTCCCGTCCCGCAGCAGGTCACCCGCCGCACTCGTCGTGGCGGCCTGGGCCAGGGCCAGCGCCTCGACCCCACTCCGCATGGCCTCCTGCGCCCGCACCGCCGCCTGACTCGCCTCAGCCGCAGCGGCACTGACCTGATCAGCGGTACCGATCAGCCGAGTAGCCAGCGCGTCACTGCTCTTCAACGTCCGCGAGGCAGCCTCCTGCGTCCGCTTGGCCCCGTCGATGAGCTCCTTGAGCCGCTCCGCCGACGTGCTGAGCGCGGACTCGAAGTGTGCGGGCGACGTCAGCTGCTTGGCGTTCAGCACCAGCTGAGCCCGCGTCAACGCGACCGTGAGACGCCCCACGATCCGCACCCCGTCGGCCTCCTCCTGCTCGGCATCGGCCAACGCCTTCCGCCGCGCCAACGAATGCACCCCCGCCAGCAGCAACAGCAGCACGATGAACCCCACCGCGGCGAAGGCGACATCACCGAACCGCCCCACAGCCCACAACCGATTGTTGAAGCCGCCCTGCCACAACTCCAGAAACGGCTTCGCCTTCTCCTCCGCGGAGTCCTGCGAGAGCAACTCCCCATAGCAGTACCCGGCGAACGCCAACCCGGTCCACGTCAGCAGCAACGGAAAGAACACGATGACCCCGAGAACGGACTCAGCAGTCCGCTCCCACCCCCGCCGCCTGGCCCCACCCCCCGCCGCCACGTTCTCCACCCGCGCCAACGCACCGACCAGATCAAGCTCGGCCCACCGCAGCAGATCCCGCCCCTGCTCCAGATCGGCCCCGAGCAACTGGACGACGGCCTCCGCCCCAGGCGTCAGCCCCTCGATCGCCGCCAACTCCGCGGCGACCGCCTTGTCGCTGACTATGTCGCTACTCACGACTGCTACTGACGGACCGCCTGTGCCTTCGGAACATCGTCCTTCGCAGGACCGATCCACGCGGTGATCACATAAGAAGCCACAACCGCCAAGATCACCAACGGCGTCAGCGCCAAGGCGTCAGACGGGAACAGCAAAGCCGGTAGCAGCACGGACGTCATGGGCAGGCCCAGCATCGCCACCGACATGGCGCCCATCCCCATGGCTGCCCCCGCGACCATGGGCAGGCCGGGCATGTGCGAAAAGGCGATCCCGCCGGCGGCGCCGATGTAGAGACCGGGGAAGACCGGGCCGCCGCGGAAGCAGCTGAGGGAGAGGGCGTAGGCCGCCGACTTGAACAGCGCCACCAGCACCAGCGAGTTCGCCGACCAGGTGGCCGCGCTGTCCACCAGGGCGGGCAGGGCCGTCTGGCCGGAGAACAGCACGTCGGAGGTGCTGCGGCCGGTGCTTTCGGCGAAGGCGATCGCACAGCCGGCTACGGCCAGGCCGACCAGCGGCATCAGTGTGATCATGCGCTTTTCGACGATGGGCTGCAGGGTGAGGGCCGTGCGGCGGATGACGGTGCCGACCAGAGCGGCCGCGACGCCGATGGCCAGGGCCCACAGGAGTTCGTAGCCAGTGGGCTTGGTGAAGGCGGGGGCGTTGTGGATGCTCAGGCTGAAGGTGCCGTAGCCGGTCCAGTCGTCCAGGCCCACGAACATCAGCGCGCCGATGCCGGCGGCGAGGAGGCCCGGTACCAGGATGACGCCCAGCGCCAGGCCGCCGAGTCCGGCCGCCTCCATGAGCAGGAACGCGCCGATGATCGGTGAGCCCAGCAGGGTGGCGATGGCGGCGAAGGCTCCGGCCGCGGCGACGGCGGCCACCGCGCTGGCCGGCGCGTCGCGCTTCAGCAGGCGCACCGCCAGAGCGCCCAGCCCGCTGCCGATCGCGATCAGGGGTGCTTCGGGGCCGAGGACCACGCCGAGCGCGAGGGTGGCGAACGAAGCCAGGATGACGCCGTAGAGGTCGACCGGCCGCACGGTGCCGGACGCCTTGAAGCCCTCGGCGGGCTTGTGGCCCGAGGTGCCCGGCAGGAATCTGATGGAGGTGGCCACGATCACGCCGCTCACGAACAGCGGGAGCAGCGGCCACCAGACTGGCTCCTTGGCCCACCCCAGGTCCTTGGGCAAGGTCGTGAAGACATAGGTCTGCGACGCGTCGACGGCCTTGAGGTAGAAGTAGGCCACGGTGGACACCGGGACTCCGACCACCCCGGCCAGCACAAGGAGCACCACGTAGGCGCGCGATTTCAGCAACTCGGCCGGGTTCAGAGACGACGGAGGTCCGGGGGCGGCCGAGTCGGTCATATCCGCATGATAGTAACCAGCGGTATCAAAAGGCTCATCTCGGGCACATCTACTTCACGGTGTCACTCCTGGCCACTACGCCAGTCCGACAATCCCACTGACGACGAAGTAGGTCCCCACGATCGCCGCCGCGCTCAGCCCGATGGTGCGCCCATACCGCGCGAGCCACGCATTGGCCTTCCGCAGCCCCGCGGCGGCACGCTCCGGGTGGAAGAGGTAGTAGGCGATCGGCACTTCGGCCATCAGCAGCACGATCACCGCGAGCAGAATCACGTAGAGCACCGCGGCCGCCCCGCCTGGGCCACCCTTCGCTACCGAGTGCAACGAAGCCAGGTACAGCGGCGAGGGTGAGCCCAGCCACAACCCCAGACCGACGACCACGAGCAGACGCATGTCACGCTCCTCGGGCTTCTTCTTCGGCGCCTGCGGCGGCCGCCGGGCGACGATCAGCCCGAACGCCAGAATGACCAGCCCGATGCCCAGGTCGATGGCCGGCGGCACGGTGGGATGCTTCCCGCTGTCGTCGATGTGGGTGCCCTTCAGAACCTCCACCACGACGAACCCCACCGCCAGCGTGACCGTCGCCGCCGTGACCAGGAAGACCACGGCATTCCGCACCGGATGCGCCATCCCGAGCAACCCGGCGACGATCAGCAGCGTCGACGGCGAGAAGGCGGCAGCCAGCGCCGACGGGATCGCCTCCCAGAGCAAAGCCTCACCTCCGCCCTCGCCATCGCCAACGTCTGCTCCCGTGCCCGCGCCTGCCCGCGTTGATCTTCCTTGACGGGTCGGCCGGTGCATAAACAACTCGGACGGCTTCGTTGGTGCAACCGGGTTCAGCTGACCGGGAGCCACGCGGACGCGCAGCAGACAGGCCTGGTCCCGATCCCGGAACCAGGCCTGTCACCGATCCGTACAGCGGACGACGGCCACCGATCAGACAGCCGCCACCGCTCCGAACACCCGCCCCTCGACTCCCAACGCAGCAGCCTGAGCCTCCAGCCCCAGCACCGAATACACCTGCGCGGCGACGTCCACATGCCGCAGCCCCCCGACCTCGGCGCCCGCCGCGATCCCCGGCCCCGCGGCGGCGATCCAGGCGGTCCGCTCCACGTCCGAGTCGCCGCCGTGGCCGCCCTCGTCGACGTGGCCGTGGTCCGTCACCGCGATCACCGTCCAGCGCTCCGCCTCGTACATCGGGCGTGAGCGCAGGGCCGCCAGCAGCAGGTCCACCCGGGTGTCCGCCCGCTCCACGGCGGCGACGTAGTCCGCGTCGACGCCCAGCTCGTGAGCCGTCTCGTCCGGGTCGCCCAGGTACACGAACGCCACGTGGACGTCCTCGTCGGCCAGCACGCGCACGGCGTCCGCGACCGCCGCCGCGTCGCCGCGCTCGCAGTCGTGGCCGAAGGTCGAGTACGTCAGCCGGCTCGGGGCCGCGAACAGCGGGCCGCCGTCGGCCGTCGTCGCCAGCGGCGCCCAGCTGCCGACCGACAGGTAGCTGCGCAGGCCCGCCGCGGCCGCGACGGTCAGGAAGTCCGGGTGGTCGGCCAGCCGGTGCCCGGTGAAGTCGTTGCCGTATATACCGTGGCGGGTGGCCGGCACGCCGGTGGCGATCGTCGCCCAGCACGGCCCGGACCAGGTCGGCGTCGCGTCGTCGATGAGCACCGGGGCCAGGAAGCCGGCCTCGGCGATCGTGTCGAGGGCCGGCGTCGCCGACGCCCGCAGCACGTCCAGGCGGGTGCCGTCGATGCCGATGACCAGTACACGGCCGGCGGCGGACGACGTGACAGAGGTGGAAGACACCGCGTTCTCCGATCGAGAAGTGAACAAGAACCCTCAGACCCGCCGCAGCCGGATGACCCGGCTCGCGTAATCCCCGGCCGGCAGCCCCAGCGGCAACCCCCGCGTCGTCAGCGACTCCCCGCTGTACTCCGCACCCCAGAACAAGTCGACATACCGCGACCCGGCTCGCAGCCCCGGCAAAACCACCGGAGCCGGCTCGTGCCCGAACGCCATCGTCGGCCGCCAGACCAGCACCACATGCTCGGAGTCGTCCGGCGCCGCGTAGTGCACCCCCGACACGCCGTCGGCACTCCGCAGCCGCCACGCGATCCCCCGCTGCACCAGCGGTCGGATCTCCTTGTACTCGGCCACGAACGCCGCCGCCTGGTCCAGCTCCTCCTCGGACCATTCGGCCAGGTCCCCGCCAAGCCCCAGCGCCCCCGCCATCGCCACGTGGAACCGGAACCGCAGCGGCGTCTCCCGGAACGTCGACCCGTTCGGGCTGTCCGTCGCCCAGGCCGCCATCGCCGCCGCCGGGTACACCTGGCCGAAGCCGGCCTGGATCCCGATCCGGTCCACCGGATCGGTGTTGTCCGACGTCCAGCACTGGTCGGTGCGCGCCATGATGCCCAGGTCGACCCGGCCGCCGCCGCCGGCGCAGCCCTCGATCCGCAGCGCCGGGTGGTCCGCGCGCAGCCGGTCCATGATCCGGTACACCGAGCGCACGTGCTCGGTCCACAGCCGGTCCGGATCCGGGTGTCCCGGCCAGCCGGCCTCGGTCACCACCCGGTTCATGTCCCACTTCAGGAAGTCGACCGAGTTCTCCCGCACCAGCGCGTCCAGCGTCCGCAGCACCCAGGCCGCCGTATCCGGCCTCCCCAGGTTCAGCATCAGCTGGTTGCGCAGCTCGGTGGGCTCCCGCGTGGGGGAGTGGATCACCCAGTCCGGGTGCGCGCGATACAGGTCGCTGTCGACGTTCACCATCTCCGGTTCGACCCACAGCCCGAACCGCATCCCCAGCCGCCGCACCTCCGCGGCCAGGGGCCGCAGCCCGTTCGGGAACGCTCCGCGGAACGGGGCCCAGTCGCCGAGCCCGGCGGTGTCGTCCCTGCGCGCGCCGAACCAGCCGTCGTCGAGGACGAACAGCTCGGCCCCGGCCCGCGCGGCCAGGCCGGCCAGCTTCTTCTGGTCGGCTTCGGTGACGTCGAACCCGGTGGCCTCCCACGAGTTGTAGACGACCGGCCGGTCCTCCTCGGGGTGCGGCAGCACGTGCGCGCGGACGTAGGCGTGCCAGGCCCGGCTCGCGCCGCCGAACCCGGCGCCGCTGTAGAGGCCGGCGAACACCGGGGTCTGCCACGTCTCACCGGGCTGCAGCGTCACCCCGACGCCCTCGTGCCCCGCGCCGCCGGTGAACGACAGGCGGCCGACCGGATCGCGCTCGACGGTGATCCGCCAGCTGCCGCTCCAGGCCAGCGCGGCCGACCACACCTGGCCGGCGGTCTCGGTGGCGGTGCCGTCGTCCAGCGCCAGCCACGGGTTGGCGTGGTGGCTGGTGGCGCCGCGACGGCTGGTCAGCGTGGTCTCGGCGACCGGCACCCGGTCCCGCCGCAGCTGGAACTCGCTGCTCCAGCCGCCGACCAGGTGGCTGAGCCGGTAGTCGGGGCGGGCCGGCAGGGTCCAGGCGGCGCTGTCGCAGCGCTCGACGACGATTGAGCCGGTGCCCGCGTCGGCGCCCGGGCCGCCGGTGTGCCGCAAGGTCACCCAGCGCTCGATGACATCGGTGTCCGGCCACACCCGGTAGTGCAGGTCGGCGGCCAGCGGGTAAACCCGGTCGACCAGCCGCACCCGCAGCGTGTCGCCCGGGCCGTCGGGGTCGAGGTCGAAGCCCTCGAAACGCCACTGCGCCCCCCGGGTGCCGTCGGCGAACCGCACCCGCAGCCCCGCCGGACCGAACCGGGCCCCGGTCTCGACGGCCAGCTCGTCGGCGACGGCGTCGGCCTCGAAACTGCTGTCCGCGGGGGACTTCGCGCTCGGCAGCGCGGCGATCTCGGCGTCGCTGAGCGGCGCGCCCCAGTACACGTGCCGGGGGCTGCCGTCGGCGCCGATCCGCAGCGCGTAGGCCGAGCCCGGGGTTCTCAGCACCCCGGTTCCGGTGCTGATGTCGAAGGACACTGACTGCGACGGGGCGTGCGGCGCGGGGGGCGAAGTCGGTTCTGGCACGGCGTCGGAGTCTAGGCAGCGCGTCGCCCCGGAATCAATACTTGACGAAGTTATTAATTCCCCCTACGTTTCAGCCATGTTTCCGGAACCGAGTGCCGAATCGCTGGCCGCGACCCCTGCCGCGTCGGCCGTTCTGGCTCTGCTCCTCACCGAGGGCCCGCTCAGCCGCGTGGAGATGGCCCGCCGCCTCGACCTGTCGTCGGCGGCCGTCACCAAGGTCGCCCGGCCGTTCCTGGACGCCGGCTACCTGCACGAACTGGCCTCCGAGCGCACCGCGCCCGGAGCCGGCCGCCCGGTCAGCCCGCTGGACGTGACCACCGACCGCGAGTACTTCGTGGGCGTCAAGGTCACCACCGACGGACTGGTCGACGAGATCGTCGGCGTGCTCTGCGACCTCAAGGCGCGGGTCCGGCACTCGGTGCGGCACCCGCTCGCCGACCGCGGCCCCGAAGCGGTGATCGCCGCGCTGGCCACCCTGGTCGACGATCTGCTGGACTCCGGTCCCGAAGGCGCCGGCTACCGGGGCCGGACGCGGAGCCTGGGCCTGGCGATCTCCGGCGACGTGGACGCGGCCGCCGGGGTCGTCCGGCTGTCGGCCCGGCTGGGCTGGCGCGACGTCCCGATCGGACGGCTCGCCGCCGAGGCCACCGGGCTGGCCGTCACCGTCGAGAACGACGTCAAGGCGCTCACCGTCGCCGAGCACTGGTTCGGCCAGGGCGTCGGGACCGACTCCTTCGCCCTGGTCACCGTCGGCGCCGGCATCGGCTGCGGCATCGTCGTCGACGGACGGCTGCTGACCGGCGCGTACGGGGTGGCCGGCGAGATCGGCCACATCTGTGTCGACCCGTCCGGCGCCGCCTGCCGCTGCGGCGGCACCGGCTGCGTCGAGACGGTGGCCACCACCGGGGCGATCCTGGAGGCGGCGCGGGCCGCGGCCGGCGTGGCCGACCTGGACTTCGCCAGCGCCGTGGAACAGGCCAGGGCGGGGAACGAGGCGGTCCGGGAGGTGTTCGCCCGGGCCGGGACCGCCATCGGCCTGGCCGTCGCGGCGATGGTCAACATCGCCGGCCCGGAGCGCATCGTCGTCTCCGGCGAAGGGCTCGACACCTACGACCTGTTCGAGGAGCGGATCTGGGCCGCGTTCGCGGCGCACGTCTTCGGGGCCGCCGCGCAGTGCCCGGTCATCATCCGGCCGCTCCCGTTCGAGGAATGGGCGCGGGGGGCCGCGGCCGCGAGCATCAGGGCCCTGTTCCCGCAGGTCCGCACCATCGCCCGCGTGCGCTAGCCCGGGCACGGCTCTGACCAGCACGACCCGCATCACGGCTCGACCGGCACCACCGGCCCGACCGGCTCGACCAGCACCACCGGCTCGACCAGCACGACAGCACGACACAGCTCACAGCACCGCTTCCGTACGACGGCCCCGCCGACGCCCGCTCACCGCCTGCCAGCAGTGAACCGAAACCGGACATCGGCGAGGCACGCCTGACAGCGATCCCCTCATCGAAGAAAAGGATGCGAAATGAGCATAGGCACATCAGGGTTCAGCCGCCGCGGGTTCCTGAGCGGCTCCCTCCTGTTCGTCGCCGGCACGGTCGCCGCCTGCAGCAGCGACCCCAAGAGCGGCGGGTCCTCCTCCTCCGGCGGCGGCTCCAAGACCACCACCCTGAACGTCTGGTACCACGCCTACGGCGAGGCCGGCACCCAGCAGGCCGTCATGCGCTACGCCGCCGCGTTCACCAAGGCCAACCCGGACATCCAGGTCAAGGTCACCTGGATCCCCGGCGACTACAGCGCCAAGCTCAACTCCTCGCTGCTCACCGCGGACGCTCCCGACGTCTTCGAACTCGGCGACTTCAACACCGGACTGGTGCAGAGCGGCCAGATCGCCCCGCTAGACGACCTCTACGGCGCCGACAAGTCCGACTTCAGCACCATCGACCTCGACTACGTGAGCGCCGGCGGCAAGATCTACGGCATCAAGCAGGTCGACGACGTCATCATGCTCTACTACCGCAAGAGCCTGCTGGCCAAGGCCGGCATCGCGGTGCCGCAGACCTTCGACGACCTCGCGAACGCCGCGAAGGAGCTGACCACCAAGACGGTCAAGGGCCTGTTCGTCGGCAACGACGGCGTCGGCAACGCCCCCGACAACGCGATCTGGTCCAACGGCGGCGACCTGATCAAGGACGGCAAGGCCGCCTTCGCGTCCCCGGAGGCCGTCGAGGCCGTGACCGCCTGCAAGCGGCTGTACGACGACAAGTCGGTGCTGCTCGGCTACACCACCGACTGGTGGGACGCCTCCGCGCTGACCCAGGGCGCCACCGCGATGCAGTGGGGCGGCCTGTGGTCGATGCCCGACATGACCAAGGCGCTCGGCGACGACTTCGGGGTCGCCCCGTGGCCGGCCTTCAAGGCCGGCGGCAAGCCCGTCGTCCGCCTCGGCGGCTGGGCCTGCCTGGTGAACGCCAAGGGCAAGAACGTCGAGGCGGCGAAGAAGTACGCGCGGTGGCTGTGGATCGAGCAGACCGACCTGCAGAAGGACTTCTCCGAGAGCTACGGCTTCCACGTCCCGCCGCGCAAGAGCGTGGCCGCCGCGGCCGACAAGCTGCAGAGCGGCCCGGCCAAGGAGACCGTCGACCTGGTGGGCAAGTACGCCTTCACCAACCCCAACACCTGGTCCAACGCCGTCAGCAGCATCTACGGCGCCGCCGCGGCCAAGGCCATGACCGGCCAGGGCGATCCGGCCGCCCTGCTCACCGCCGCCGCCGAGAAGGCCCAGCCCGAGATCGACAAGCAGCGCGTCTGATGGAGACCGAACCCCAGGCGGCTCCGCTGCCCGGGACGACGCGGTCCGCGACTCCGTCGCGGACCGCCGCCCCCGGCGTCCCCCGGAGCCGCCGCACCGACTGGCGGGCCATCGGCGTGTTCGCGCTGATGACGGCCCCGATCCTGATCGGGATCGGGATCTTCAAGTACGTCGCGATCGGCTGGAGCTTCCTGCTCAGCTTCTCGAAGGCGGACCGGTCGATCTCGCTCGGCCACTGGGTCGGCTTCGCGAACTACTCGCAGCTGCTGGGCGATCCCGACTTCCGCAAGTCGATCACGCAGATCGTGCTGTTCACGCTGTTCATCGTCCCGGTGACGTTCGCCGCCTCGCTCGGCCTGGCGCTGATGGTGCACCGCATCCGGCGCGGCCGGGCGTTGTTCCGGACCACCTTCCTCATCCCGGCGGCCGTGTCCTACGTGGCCGGCTCGCTGGTGTGGAAGATGTGCCTGTTCAGCAGCCTGCCCGGCGGGCTGGCGAACACCGTCGGCGGCTGGTTCGGGGCGAGCCCCACGCCGTGGCTGCAGCAGGTCAGCCCGCCGGTGTACTGGGTCGTGATCGTGACGCTGCGGCTGTGGCTCCAGGTCGGCTTCTTCATGATCCTGCTGCTGGCCGGTCTGCAGGGCATCCCGAAGGAGATCTACGAGGCCGCGGAACTGGACGGCGCTACCGGCTGGCGCAAGCTGCGCCGGATCACCCTGCCGCTGCTGCGCAACACCTCGGTGGCAGTGCTGATGCTGCTGTTCATCGCCGCGTTCCAGGCGTTCGACGAGTTCTACAACCTGTTCACCGGCGGAGGCGCGGCGACCAGCGGCGCGGCGACCGCGGTGAAGCCGCCCCTGGTCTACCTCTACGACAAGGCGCTCGGCGACCAGAACTACGGACTCGGGTCGGCGGGGTCGTTCGTCGTCACCGGCCTGATCGTGCTCGTGACGCTGCTCCAGGGCCGGCTCACCGGCTTCGGCAAGAGCGAGGAGTGACATCGTGCCCACCCTGAACCGCACCGTGCGGGTGATGGCGCGGAGCCTGCTGATCGGCGTGGTCACCCTGCTGTTCCTGACCCCGTTCTACGTCATGCTCCGCAACTCGCTGATGGACACCCGCGGCATCACCTCGCCGGACTGGCAGTGGTGGCCGTCGTCGATGCACTTCGACAACTTCACCTCGCTGTTCTCCGATCCCAGCCTGCACATGGCCGACGGCCTGCGGAACTCCCTGACCGTGGCGCTGATCAGCGCCCCGGTGTCGACGCTGCTCGCCTCGGCGGCCGGCTACGCGTTCGCGCGGATCCCGGTGCCGGGCCGCGGACTCCTGCTGGCTCTGGTCGTCGCGACGCTGATGATCCCGGGGTCGGCGACGTTCGTCCCGACGTTCGTCGTCGTCGGCTCGCTCGGCGGCGTCAACACCCTGTGGGGCATCATCGTGCCGGGACTGTTCAACCCCTTCGCGGTCCTGCTGTTCCGCAACTTCTACCTGCGCTTCCCCAAGGAGCTGGAGGAAGCCGGACGCCTGGACGGCCTGGGCTGGTTCGGGCTCTACCGGCGGGTCGCCCTTCCGAGCTCGGCGTCGATGCTCGCCTCGCTGGGCGCGCTGGCGTTCATCGACAGCTGGAACTCCTTCCTGTGGCCGTTGGTCATCGGGCAAGACCCCGGCTCGTGGACGGCCCAGATCACGCTGTCCAGCTTCCTCACCGCGCAGACCATCAACCTGCCCGGGCTCTTCGCGGGCGCCGTCGTGACCATCGCGCCGCTCGTCGTCATGTTCCTCGTCGCTCAGCGCTACATCGTCGAAGGGATCGCGACCAGCGGTCTCAAGGGATAGGGAGAACATCATGGCTCGGAGATCCACACCGCTCAGAACCATCTCCCGGACGGCGTTCGCGATCGCGGCGGCGATCGCCGCCGCCACGATCGGGCCGTCCGCCGCGCACGGGGTGCCGGTCGCCCCGCGCGCGGCGGCGGCCGCCTCCGGCGTCGCCGGCACCGCGAGCTTCACCCCGCTCACCGGGGCCCAGCTGTCCGCGTCCTGGACCGGTCCCCTGAGCACATCAGGGCGCTACATCGTCGACGCGAACGACAACCGGTTCAAGCTGATGGGCGGCAACTGGGACGGCGCCCAGGGCCACTGGCTCGGCAGCGGGTCGACCACGGACCCGGCGAACAACCAGGCCGGCGAGGTGAACTACAACCTTCCGGTCGGCCTGGACCGCGCGCCGATCGCGCGGATCCTGGCCGACTTCCACCGGATGGGGCTGAACGCCGTCCGGCTGCCGTTCGCCAATGCGCTGCTCCACGACACGTCGATCGTCCCGGACGCCGCGGTGACCGCCAATCCGCAGTTCAAGGGCATGACGCCGCTGCAGGTCTACGACGGTGTCGTGCAGGCGCTGACCGACGACGGCTTCGCGGTGATCCTGAACAACCACACCACCTCGTACCGCTTCTGCTGCGGCCTGGACGGGAACGAGCGCTGGAACAGCGGCCAGAGCACGCAGCAATGGGAGTCCGACTGGGTCGCCATGGTCGACCGCTACAAGGCGAACAAGCGCGTCGTCGGCGCCGACCTGCGCAACGAGGTCCGGCGGGACACCTGGGACAACCCCAACTGGGGCATGGGCGACAGCCACGACGAGGAGGCGGCCTTCGAGGAGGCCGGCAACCAGATCCTGGCCGCCGACCCCGACATGCTCGTCATCATGGAGGGCATCAACTGGTCCGGCATCCCGCTGGACGGGCTCTACCACGAGCGCCCGATGCTGACTCCGGTGGCGACGCTGTCCAACACCCTGATCGCCTCCAACAAGCTGGTGTACTCGGCGCACTTCTACGCGTACACCGGGCCGAACAACACCGGCGCCGCGGCCGGCACCTCCGGCGCGACCAGCGATCCGCGGTACGAGGACTTCACCCCGGAGCAACTCGCCTCGGTGGTGAACAGCGAGGCGCTGTTCGTGACGCAGACCGGGCAGCACTTCACCGCGCCGGTGTGGATCAGCGAGTTCGGAGCGGCCGGCCGCGGCTCGACCGACGCCAAGGAACAGGCGTGGTTCGACCACTTCACCGACATCCTCGTCGCCAACGACACGGACTTCGCGATCTGGCCGATGACCGGGTGGCTGCAGAACGGGACGCCGCGCGACAACTGGGCGATGGTTTCCTATGACGCGCAGGGGAACGGGCAGAGCATCGAGGACCCGGGCGACTGGCGGACCGCGGACTGGAACAAGCTGGTCACCGCGCCCGGCCGGACGGGGTCCATCGCCCCCGCCGTGCACTGGAACATGCTGAACCTGGACCACATCGACGCCGACGTGTCGGCGAAGATGCTCGCCCTGCCGGACTGGTCCTACGGCAACCGCAAGGGGAACTGCCCGGACACCGAGCGGCTGATCGGCCTCGGCCGCAGCGACAGCCGCGGGCTGTGCACGGACTCGGGGGAGCCGGCGATCGCCGGCGGCGCCGCGTCGGCGTCCTACGTGACCGTGACGGACGAGCGCTACGTGACCGAGGGCGACTGGGCGTCCGGGTACAACAAACTGCAGTGCCCTGACAACACCTTCGCGGTCGGGTACAGCGTCAACGGCAACGCCATGTCCGCGCTGTTGTGCGCGCCCGCGGCCTCGGCTCTGCCCAAGGGCGGCCGGAACGTGTGGTTCGACCACGGCGACAACCGGCCGGCCGGCGGCGGCTCGACGGCGAGCGACTGGGCGCCCGGTTACTACAAGGGCCAGTGCGCCGACAACGAGTACGTGGCCGGCGTGGCCTACACCTGGAAATGGAACGACGGCGGCGTGCCGGACGCGCTGCTGTGCCGCCCGCTGGCCTAGCCGGACCGGGACCGGCTGACGGCCCGAACGGGCCGTCAGCCCACTGATCAGCCTTCACGAATGAGCAAGGGGAGCACCACAGGCATGCCTGGACTGGACATCGCCGACGACGGATTCCACCTCGACGGCCGCCCGTTCCGCATCATCTCCGGCGGACTGCACTACTTCCGCGTCCACCCGGAGCAGTGGGCCGACCGCCTGGACAAGGCGCGCCTGATGGGACTGAACACGGTCGAGACCTACGTCCCGTGGAACCTGCACGCGCCACGGCGCGGCGAGTTCCGCACGGACGGGGGCCTGGACCTGCCCCGGTTCATCGAGCTGGCCCGGGCGGCGGGGCTGAGGGTGCTCCTCCGCCCCGGGCCGTACATCTGCGCCGAATGGGAGGGCGGCGGACTGCCGTCCTGGCTGCTCGCGCGGGAGGACATCACGCTGCGCAGCTGCGATCCCTTCTTCCTGGAAGCCGTCGCGGAGTACTTCGCCGCACTGTTGCCGCTGGTGGAGCCGTATTACGCGACCCGCGGCGGCCCGGTGCTGGCGGTCCAGGTGGAGAACGAGTACGGCGCCTACGGTTCGGACACCGAATATCTGGCGCGGATCGCCGGACTCCTCCGGGAGGGCGGCGTCGAGGTGCCGCTGTTCACCTGCGATCAGCCCGCTGATCTGGAGCGCGGCGGACTCGACGGCGTGCTGCGCACCGTCAACTTCGGGAGCCGGGTCGACGCCGGGCTCGCGGCGTTGCGGGCCGTCCAGCCGACCGGGCCGCTGATGTGCTCGGAGTTCTGGATCGGCTGGTTCGACCGCTGGGGCGGGATCCACGCGGGACGCAGCGCACAGGACGCGGCCGCGGACCTGGACCGCCTGCTGGCCGCCGGAGCGTCGGTGAACATCTACATGTTCCACGGCGGAACGAACTTCGGCTTCACCAACGGGGCGAACGACAAGGGGACCTACCGGGCGACGATCACGTCGTACGACTACGACGCGCCGCTGGACGAAGCGGGCGACCCCGCGGAGAAGTACGCCGCCTTCCGAGAAGTGATCGCGCGTCACGCGCCGGTCCCGGACGCGCCGATCCCGGCCCCGGGGGCGAAGCTCGCGCCGCGGCCGGTCGTCCTGACCGAGACGGCGCCGCTGTTCGGGCACAAGGCGGCGGCGATCGGCGGCTCGGTCGCGGACCGTCCGCTGACGATGGAGGAAGTGGACGTCGCCTTCGGCTTCGTGCGCTGCGACACCACCCTGCCCGAGGCAGGCCCGGCGGTGCTGAGGGTCGGCCGGGTGCGGGACCGCGCGCAGGTGTTCGTGGACGGCCAGCCGGTCGGGGTGCTGGAGCGGGAAGGCCACGAGCACGCCCTGGCATTCACCTGCCCCCGTCCCGGGGCGGAGCTGTCGATCCTGGTGGAGAACCTGGGCCGGGTCAACTACGGCACGGCGATCCACGACCGCAAGGGCCTGCTGGGCGAGGTCACCGTCAACGCCCGGCCGCTCGCTTCCTGGACCACACGACCGCTGCCGCTCGACGTCCTGGGCGACATGTCAGGGTTGGACTTCGAGACCGGGGGAGGAGTCCAAGGCCCGACTTTCCACCGCGGGTCCTTCGACGTCACCGAACCGGCGGACGCCTTCCTGGCGATGGACGGCTGGACGAAGGGGCACGTCTGGGTCAACGGGTTCGCGCTCGGCCGGTACTGGTCACGCGGCCCCCAGCGGACACTGTACGTGCCGGCCCCTGTGCTGCGGCGGGGACAGAACGAGATGCTGGTGCTGGAACTGCACGCCTCGGCGACGGACGTGGTCGAACTGCGTTCCGCCCCGGACCTCGGCATCACGGAGGAATGAGTGAGGACCCACAGATGATCTCGACGGTCCACGTCGTCTTCAAGACCCACCTCGACCTGGGGTTCACCGACACCGCTGAAAACGTCACCGACCGCTACGTGCACGAGTACCTGCCGCGCGCCATCGATCTCGCCCGCGAGCTCGACCGGCGCGGCGGCACCGCGCGGTTCGTCTGGACCGTGGGGTCGTGGCTGATCCACGAGGCGCTGCGGCTCGGCACCCCCGCCGAGCGCCAGGCGCTCGAAGACGCCGTCCGGGCCGGACACGTCGCCTGGCACGGCCTGCCCCTGACCACCCACACCGAGCTGATGGACCCGGGCCTGGTCGAGCACGGCATCGCGATCGGCCGCGGCCTGGACGCGGCCTACGGCCGGCACACGATCGCCGCGAAGATGACCGACGTCCCCGGCCACACCGTCGGGCTCGTCCCCTTCCTGGCCCGGGCCGGACTCGAGTACCTCCACCTCGGGGTCAACGGCGCCTCCGCCGTCCCCGAGGTGCCCGAGTTCTTCCGCTGGCGCGCGCCGGACGGCAGCGAGGTCGTCGTCAACTACGCCCGGAGTTATGGCGCCACAGAGCTCGGCGTCGCGGTCGTACCGGGTGGCACGGACGCTTTGCACCTCGCGCACACCGGCGACAACTTCGGACCGCCGTCCGCCGACGAGGTCGAGGATCTCTTCGCCCGGCTCGCGCGGGCCCACCCCGGTGCGAAGATCGTCGCCTCCACCCTCGACGCCTTCGCCGCCGCGGTCCTGACGATGCGCGACGACCTCCCAGTCGTCGAGCAGGAGATCGGCGACTCCTGGATCCATGGCGTGGCCAGCGATCCGATCCTGACGGCCCGGCTCCGCGCGCTGCTCCGGCTCCGTGCGGAGTGGGTCGCCGGCGGTGCACTGGTGCCCGGTACAGCGGAGTGCGACGGGTTCACCGACGCCTTGCTGCTGATCGCCGAGCACACCTGGGGCGAGGATCTCAAGACGTTTCTGCCCGACTACGCGCACTACGAGAAGGCGGCCTTCCAGCGGGCCCGGGCCGCCGACGTCATCGACCCCACGCTCAATCCGCCCTCGACCAAAGCCTTCGCCTGGGCCTACACCGAGCATCCGCACGCTCAAGGTCTCCGCTACTCGGGCTTCGAGCGGTCATGGGCCGAGCAGCGCGCGTACATCGACCGCGCGCTCGACGCCCTGACTCCGTCACGCCGCGCCGCTGCCCTGCAGTCCCTCGACGCCCTCGCTCCGGCTGCCGAGCCGCGGCCTGGACGCAGGCGGACGCCGATCGACCCGACCGCGGAGCATGAGGTCGGCGCCTACCGCGTGCGTTTCGGCGACGACGGCGCACTCATTTCTTTGGTCTGCCTCACCGATCCGACCGCCATGGACTGGGCAGGCCCGGACCACTCTCTGGCCGCCTACCGCTACCAGACCTTCGATGAACACGACGAGGAACGGTGGGTGCGGGAGTACTGCCGCGACCTGGACGAACATGCGGTCTGGGCGATCCCCGACCAGACCAAACCCGGCCTGTCCATCGCGGCGACCCTGCCGGCGACTGTCTTCGCGCCGCGCTACGTGTCCGCGACCCGCGCTGACGTTGACGGCGTTGACGGCGTTGACGGCGTTCACGGCGCTGACGGCCCTGACCAGGCGACCACGGTGACCCTGGGCTTGGTGCTTCCCGCTGCGGCGTGCGAGGACTGGGGCGGCCCCCGCGACATCACCTTGACCTATCGCTTCCCCCACCGCCCCGGCCCCATTGAGATCACCCTCGACCTCCGCGACAAGGACGCCTCCCGCCTGCCCGAGGCGAGTTGGCTGGGCTTCCGGCCGCGCACGGCCCCGGGTGCCTGGACCGTCGGCAAACTCGGCAGCCGCGTCGACCCGAGCTCCGTCGTCTGTAACGGCAACCGCAGCCTGCACGCGGTCTCCGACGTCACCCGCACCGGCCAGAGCCCCTTCTCCCTGAGGCCCCTCGACACGCCGCTCGTGGCGATCGGACGCCCTGGTCTGCTGCGCTTCGACAACACCGTCGCCGCCCCCGACGACGGCGTCCACGTCCTCCTCCACAACAACGTCTGGGGGACCAATTTCCGCATGTGGCTCGACGACGACCTTCGGGCCCGTTTCACCCTGGACATCGGATAGAGATGACCGCCAGCCCAAAGCCATGTGACATGTCACCTGCTGCATCGTTTGGCGCAACGCACGCTGCCGGGCGGCGGCAGGAGGCGGATCATGGGATCTGTGGGATTCGACGCCAGGACAGGTTCCCCCGCTCGGCGACGCCCCGACGGCCGTTGAGTCCGCCCGCCACGGGCGGGTGACACGTTGCCTGATCGCCGCCTTCCTGCTGATCTCGGCTGCGGCGTTCGCCGCCTACGAGCTGCTGGCGTCCGGGCAGATGGTGTCGTGGGCGGTGCTGGGGCTGGCCTCCGTCGCGGCGGTGGCGGCCGGCATCGTGCGGTACCGGCCCCGACCGGCCCTGCCCTGGCTCCTGGTGGGTGCCGCGCTGCTGGTCGAATCGGTCGGCGACCTGGTGTTCCAGGCGCTGGGCGGGTCGGTGGGCGGCGGCGGCGCGTTCCCGACCGTGGCCGACGGGATCTACCTGGTCGTCTACCCGCTCGCGGCCTTCGCGCTGCTGGGGTTCGTCCTGCGGGACACGCGGGAGTACAGCCGCGGGACGCTGCTCGACCTCCTCATCGTGGCCGTGGGGCTGGGGGCACTGTCCTGGAGTGTCTTCGTCGTCCCGGCCTCGCATCTGGTCGCCCAGCCGGCGCTGAACAGAACGATCCTCCTCACCTACCTGCTCGGCGACACGCTGTTGCTGGCCCTGGCGCTGCAACTCCCGCTCGCCGGGCGGCTGCGCGCGGCGCCGGTTCCGCTGCTGCTGGTCGGGGCGCTCGGGATGCTGTACTCGGACGAGTACTTCGCGGTGACCGAACTGCATCCGTCCTGGACGACGGCGCCCGGCGAGATCATCGGCTACGCCGTCTTCTATGTCGCGTGGGGCCTGGCCGCGCTGATGCCGTCGATGGCGCAGCTCGTGCAGCCGCCGACCGGCCGGCCGTGGGCCCTGGTCGCGCCGCGCACCTGGGTCGTCCTGCTCTGCTTCGCGGCGCTGATCAGCCCGGTGCTCCTGCTCGTCACCGCCTTCCGGGCCCAGCCCTCCGACACTCTCGTGCTCGCCGCCTGCTGCGTCGTGTTGTTCGTGCTCGTCTTCGCCCGGCTCGTCCAGGCGATCCGCGCCTGGCAGGCGACCACGCTCCGCAGCGAGACCCAGGCCTACCTGCACACGCTGATCGCCGACGCGCAGGACGCCGTCATCGTGGTCTCCCC
This sequence comes from Catenulispora subtropica, assembly GCF_039531675.1. Lineage (NCBI taxonomy): Bacteria > Bacillati > Actinomycetota > Actinomycetes > Catenulisporales > Catenulisporaceae > Catenulispora > Catenulispora subtropica. The sequence continues at coordinate 75,985 of NZ_BAAAQM010000037.1, read as the reverse complement.
GGAGGGCCGCGTGGGCTTCGCCAGTCCCTCCGCCCAGCAGTTGTTCGGCGACCGGCTGGGGCAGGGCTCGGTGGCGGTCCTGTTCTCCGGGCCGGACCAGGCGCTGGTCGCCCGGTGCTTCGACCAGCTCGGCGACCCGCGGGCCACACCGCAGTGGCCCGGCGCCGTCACCGTCGAGACCGGGGACGGCCGGACCCTGCGCGCCGAGGCGCGGTGGAGCGACCTGCGGACGGATCCGACCGTGCGCGGCATCGTGCTGACGCTGCGCGACGTGACCGAGGAGCGCCGGCTGGAGGAGGAACTGCGCCGCCAGGCGCTGACCGACCCGCTGACCGGCCTGATGAACCGGCAGGGGCTGCGGCTCCTGATGCACGAGGCCGCGGACGCCGGCCCGGGCGGCATGGACGCCGCGGGACTGCTCATGGTCGACCTCGACGACTTCAAGGAGATCAACGACACCCTCGGCCACCCGATCGGCGACGAGGTGCTGGTGGCGGTCGCCGAGCGGCTGACGGAGAACGTCCGCGAGGGCGACGCCGTCGCCAGGTTCGGCGGCGACGAGTTCGCCGTGCTCATGGCGCCCGGGCCGGACCAGGCCGGGCTGGAGACGATCGCGCAGCGCGTGCTCGACGCGTTCGACGAGCCGGTGGAGTCGAACGCCGGCCCGCTGCGGGTGACCGCGAGCGTCGGGCTCGCGGTCCTCGGCGAGACGGACGGGTCCGGCGGTGGGGAACACGGCCCGGGCGAGGAGGCGGACAACGATCCCGACGCGTTGACGCGCGCGGCAGACCTGGCCCTGTACGCGGCGAAGGCCGAGGGCAAGCACCGCTGGTGCCGCTACCACTCCGAGCTGCTCGACCAGGCCGTCCGCCGCGCCGAACTGCGCGCGGCCCTCGACGAGGCGCTCGCGCACGGCTCGCTCACCGTGCTCTACCAGCCCATCGTCCACCTGCACTCGCGGCGCATCGCCGGGTTCGAAGCGCTCGCCCGCTGGCCGCACCCGACCCTGGGCCTGCTGGGCCCCGACTCGTTCATCCCGCTCGCCGAGGAGACCGGCCAGATCCGCGAGCTCGGGGGGCAGATGCTGCGGCTGGCCGTGCGGCAGGCCGTGACGTGGGACGCCCCGCGGACCGGCCACGGCTGCTTCGTCGGCATCAACGTCTCGGTCCACCAGCTGCGCGGCGAGGGCTTCGTCGAGGCGGTCCGCGACGTCCTCGCGCAGACCGGCATCGATCCCCGGTACGTGGTGCTCGAGGTGACCGAGACGGCGCTGCTCGACCACGAGGACGTCGGCGTCCGCGAACACCTGCGGGATCTGCGCGCGCTCGGCGTCGCGATCGCCCTGGACGACTTCGGCACGGGCTACGCCTCGTTGATCTCGCTGCACGACATGCCGATCGACATCATCAAGATCGACAAGTCGTTCACCAGCCGCCTCACCACCTCCGACCGCATGCGCCGCCTGGTACGCGGCCTGCTGACGATCGGCGACACCTTGGGCATCGGCACCATCGCGGAAGGGGTCGAGGAGTGGGACCAGCACGAGCGGCTGCTGGAACTCGGCGTCCGCGCCGGTCAGGGCTACCTGTACTCCCGTCCGCTGCCGGCCGACGAGGCGTCGGCGCTGTGGGCGGCGTCCCGCCCCCTGCCGCTCACGGATCGAGAGAGGCCCTGAGCCTTGGACAGGCTTCCAATAGTCACCCTTGATGGTCCAGAGTGTGGTGGTCGTTTCGATGAATCTTGATATAGCGGGGGGCCGAGTGCGGACCATAGCGGGCAGGTACGAGCTGGTGCGGCTGGTGGGCCGCGGGGGGATGGGCGAGGTCTGGCAGGCCCACGACCGCACCATCTCCCGCACGGTCGCCGTCAAGCTGATGCCGCTGGACCCCGACGACCGCCGCGGCGCCGACGCCCTGCTCCGGGAGGCGCGGACGGCCGGGGCGCTGCACGATCCCGGCGTCGTCACCGTGCACGATGTGGGGGTCGACGCCGAGGACGGATCGCTGTTCCTGGTGATGGCGTACCTTTCCGGCCGGGACCTGGCCTCCGTGCTGCGCCAGGACGGGCCGTGTCCGGTGCCGGTGGCGCTGGACTGGACGGCGCAGGTCGCCGACACCCTGGCCACCGCCCACGCCGCCGGCATCGTGCACCGGGACCTCAAGCCCGCGAACCTGATGCTGACGGACAGCGGGCGGATCGTGGTCCTCGACTTCGGGATCGCGCGTCTGGCGGCGTCGCTGACCCGGTCGAGCAAGGTCATGGGAACGCTGGGCTACATGGCGCCGGAGCGGTTCGACGAACAGCCCGGCGACGCCCGCTCGGACCTGTACTCGCTGGGCTGTGTGCTGAGCGAGCTGCTCGTCGGCGAGCTGCCCTTCCCGGTCAGCGGGCCGATCGCGATGATGAGGGCGCACGTCGAGCAGGCGCCGGAGCCCCCGAGCCGGAGCCGGGCGGACGTCCCGGCCGCCGTGGACGAGCTGGTCCTCGAGCTGCTCGCCAAGGATCCGCACCGCCGTCCGGCCGACGCGCGCAGCGTCGCGGGCCGGCTGCGGGAGATCATGCGGGCGCCGGAGGGGTTCCGGGACCGCTCCACTGTTCCTGTGCGAGCCGCCGTCCCGGCGCAGAATACTGCCACGACACAGACGTCGGTGCGACTCAAGGATCTCGAAGTGGCAGCGTCCCCGTCGTCCGTGGCGACGGCCGACACGGGCCGGCTGTCCGTCAGCCGGCGGCGCCTGTTGTGGGCCGGCGCCGCCACCGCCGTGGTGGGCGGCGGCGCTGTCGGAGCCGTCGCCTGGGCCGGGCACGGTTCGGGGACCGGTTCCCCACCGGGTGCCGTCCCCAAGTGGACGTTCCAGGCCGGCAGCATGATCGACCGGCATCCGACCGTCGTCGACGGTGTCGTCTACGTGGGCAGCAGCGATGGGAACCTGTACGCGATCGATACCGTCACCGGCGCGCTGAAGTGGAACTTCCGTGCCGCCGACGGCATTCTCTCATCGCCGGTCGTCGCGCAGGGGGTCGTGTACGTCGCCGACGTCGGCGGCAGCGTGTACGCGACCGACATCGCCACCCGGACCACCCTGTGGGTCGTCAACATCGGCGCGGCGGTCTCCTCGGATGTCGTGGTGACCGACGGCGCCCTGGGCGTCAGGTCCGACGACGGGGCGACCCACCTCCTCGACGCCAAGACCGGGAAATCCCTGTGGAGCGTCACGCTCGGAAGCGGCGGGGGCTCCCCGGCACGATCGACGCCGGTCCTGGCGAACAACATCGTGTACACCATCGGCGCCGACCGGCGGCTGTACGCGGTCAACCAACCGTCGGCGGGCCAGATGTGGGCAGTCGGTTCCAACTTCGTCACGGACATCGTCCTCGACGACTACCAGCTCTACGTCGGCGACCAGGACGGTACCCTCCACACCATCAACTCCCTGTCCGGTGCCGAGTTGTGGAGCTGCCGCACACCGACGACCTCGTTCTCGTCTTCCCGAACGTCCCTGTCCACCCCACTCATCGCGGGGGGCATGGCCTTGTTGATAGCGGACGAGCCCTGCGCGATCGACCTCCGCACCGGAACGGTGAAGTGGCAGTTCGCTGCGAACAGGCTGTTCCAGCCATCCTGCGCAGCAGTCGGCGGGGTCTTCTACGCCTGCGCGGGCACCACGGTGTACGCCTTGGACATAGCGACGGGCACTCAAAAGTGGAAGTGCGACATCGCCGGGGGCAAGGCCGCGACGGTGACCGTCGCCGACGCGAACACCCTCCTGGTCAGCGACGCCGACGGCGCTCTGTTCGCCCTCACGCCGCCGGGCTCGGTCTGATGACCGGCGCCCGAATCCGCTACTGCTGAGGGGAGGTACCACCGTGCCCCAGGCTCGACGCCTCACGCGACCTGATGCGGTCCTGTATGGCGAGGAGGTCGGAGCCGGACCGACCTTTCTTCTGCTGCATGCCGGTGGCGAACGCCGCCGTGTTTGGACACCGGTCGGCGCGGCCCTCGCCGATGCCGGGTTCCGGTGTGTGGCCTACGACCAGCGGGGTCACGGTGAAAGCGGGGGCGATGCGCTGACCCTGGCGGCGTGCGCGGACGACGTGGCCGCGATGCTGAGCGCCGAACCGCCGGGATGCGTGGTCGTCGGGTCGTCGCTGGGTGGGCTCGCCGCCGTCGCGGCGCTGGCCGACGCGGCGGTGCGGGCCAGGGTGTCGGGGCTGGTGCTGGTCGACGTCGTGCCCTGCCTCGAACCCGTCCGAGTCCGCCGATTCCTCGCCGCCGGGGGTCTGAACGGCGCCTACGCCGAGCTGGTCGACGACATCCTCGCCAATGTGCCGCGACTCCGGCGGATCACCGCGGAGCTCGACATGCCGCTCCTGCTCGTCCGCGGCGACAACGGCTCATCGGTCACCGACGAGGATCGCGACCGGCTGCTGAGCCTGGCTCCGGCCACCACGGTCCGGACGGTCCACGGTGCCGGACACCTCATCGCCCGGGAGCGGCCCGCGGCGCTGGCCCAGGCCATCACCGCGGCCACCGCCGCCTGGCCGCCGCCACGGCACGCGTGATCAGAGAGTCGGACAAGAACGCGGCGTCGGCGATGATCATGGCGCCGGAGAACATCGGCAGCCCCAGCAGTACGGCGATCCCCAGGTGCATGGTGAGGAGCAGACAGAGGACGACGTACTTGAGCCTGCTGAACACCGCGAACGGAAAGGCCACCTGGACCAGCACGGTGAGGTAGGCGGCGACAGCGGAGAACACCAGGTGGCTGTCGACCTGCGCGGACAGTGCCGGCCAGGGCTGGAACAGATCGAGGTTCAGGACGTAGTGCAGCGCGGTGCCGTCGCGCCACAGGCCGCCCTGCACCTTGTACAGGCCCGCCGCGCCGTACAGCACGCACACCTGGGCGGCGATGACGAACATCCCGCAGTTGTGCAGCAGGGTACTGAGCATACGGCGAGCGATGACGAGCTGCCGCTGTGCCGTGGGTGCGGATCGGCGAGGCCGACGACGGGCGTCGAGAGACCAGCGGCGGCCGCAGTCCGTGACCATGAGGTAGATCGCCATCAGCTCGATGAGGTTGTCGCCGCCGTCGCTCATGTAGATGGAGCGGCCGTGGAAGGACGCCACTACGAGGGCGAACAGCACGGAGGTCAACCTCGTACGCCAGCCGAGCGCGAACAGAGCGGCGGTGACGAGAGCGAAGAAGTAACAGAGCTCGAAGTACCAGGTGCTGTCGGACAGGGTGAGGATGCTGAACCAGCCGGTCTGGCCGAAGAGCTCGCGGGCCAGTGCCGGCGTCCACGGTGACCCCGGTCCCCAGATCTCGTCGCGGTTCGGGAACTCACGCAGCAGGAACACCAGGTAGAGCAGGCCGTACCCGATGCGGAGCAAGCTCGCCGCGTACAGCGAGACCGCGTGTTCGGTCAGGAAGGTGAACGCCTTCGTGACAGGGTCGGGCCGGCCGCCGGCGCCGATCGCCGGGCCGGGAAGGCCGACGGTGGTCGGTCGCGCGCCGGTGACAGCCTGATCAGAGGTCATCAGTCGTCACCTGCCACCACGGCAGATACCTGACGCCGGGTGCGCTCGCAGCCGGGCGGTTCGAGACGGGTCGCACCGACGGCTGTTCGATCGGCGTGGTGACGACGCGCAGCTGGATGGCGTCGAACGGCTCGTGGACGCGCGTGGCGGCGCGCTGGACAGCGATGTTGCGGAGGTACTCCTGCAGCATGAGCGTCCGTCGAGACGTGAGGCGGGCGTCGGTTCCCAACGCGGTCTCGTAGGCGTCCCACGCCCGGCGCAGCATGTTCTGAGCTGTGTGGCTCGGGAAGACGTCGTGCCGCACCGCCGCATCGTCCACGGCTGTCAGGTCGATCCAGTCACTCGTCTGTGTGACACCGTTCGCGGCGACGGTCGAGGTACGCGCCGAGATCTGCTGGTGAGTGGATTGCGGGTCCGGAGCGAACAGGCGCCAATCCTGCTCGAAATACGGGTAGATCCACGCGTCGATCTGGCTTTGGTACTGCCGCGAGACGGTGTTGGCTGGGGCGACGTAGAGGAAGACCAACGCCACATGGACGACGGCTGCCGACACGCACAGGGCCACCGCCCCCGTCACAGCCAGCTGCACCGGTCGAGACAACTGAGCCCACGCGCCCGGCTCCTGGCCGTCGGCCGGGCCTGTTCCGCCGTCACGTTGCAGCGGAACGGCGGGGCCGCTTGTATCGTTCACTGCTTCTCCGCTTGCCTGTGCGGAATGCCCCGGCCCGAAGGGGTCGGACCGGGGCGTTCCACGGACTGTCACGCGTTGCGCGAGTGCTTCCGGCGCACCAGCACGCTGCCGGCGATCAGGCTGGCCGCGGCCGCCGGGACGAGCAGGAAGACGTCGGTCCCGGTGTGCGGCATCTCGGTGGTTCCGCCGGTCGTCCCGCCTGTCGTTCCGCGGCTCGTTCCGCCGCTCGTTCCGCCGGTCGTCCCGCGGCTCGTTCCGCCGGTCGTCCCGCGGCTCGTTCCGCCGGTCGTCCCGCGGGTCGTCTCGCCCGTGGAACCTCCGGTCGTCCCACCCGTGGTGTTTCGACCAGTGGTCTCGCCGGTCGTTCCGCCGGTCGTCTCGCCGGTGGTTCCGCCGGTCGTCTCGCCGGTGGTACCTCCGGTCGTCTCGCCGGTCGTCCCACTCGTGGTTCCACCTGTTGTCTCACACGGCAGTGGCGGACCGCACGTGTCCTCGCACGGCCCGCACTCCTGGCACGGAGTTCCGCACGACTCGCAGCCGCTTTCGCAGGACTCGCACGGAGTCCCGCACTCGTCACACGGGTTTCCGCAGGTGCCTCGGTGGCCGGTCGGCAGCGTGTGGCTTCCGGTCGTCCTGACGTCCGTCGCCGAGCCGGCGGCGTCGGCCCGTTCCGACACCGTCGACACTCCGGCGGCGACGAACGCGACGAGCAGCCCCCCGCTGACGCGGGCTGCGAGCCCGGGCCGATGCGAGGCGGCGGATAAGAGAGATCTCATGGCTGCGCCCAATCTTTGAAAGACATTCCGACGTGCCCCGACAGAACGAGCGGAAAGCCCACTATCGGTTTGTGTGAATAATCTGTCGCCGGCGGAAGCCGGTAGCCTCGCCTTCCTTGAGAGAGTGCGAGTAGCAACAAGAGATCATAACCCTGGGAACGCCATTTCTTCGGCATTCACTTATGGCGGCACGGCGGATCGAGAAGTGTGATTATTCGCCGATGCCGGCGACCGAAAATGGCGAGGCCCCGATAAATTCCCCCGGTTCCGGGTAGACCCTCTTCATCTCGATGTCCGTCGAAGGCTGGCTGAAGAACGACATGACGCGGAATCGCTACGCGGACCTGCTGCGGGTCGTGGCCATCAGCGGGGTGGTCTACGGCCACTGGCTGCTGGTCTCGGTCACCTATCGGCACGGCCGCTTGTCCGGCGTCAACGCGATCGACTACGTCAGCTGGGGGCGGTGGGTCACCTGGGCCATGCAGGTGATGGCGGTGTTCTTCCTCGTCGGCGGCTACGTCAACGCGGGGTCCTGGACCGAGCACCACGCCCAGGGGCAGGGCTGGACCCTGTGGGTCCGCGACCGGGTCATGCGGCTGCTGTGGCCGACCGCGGCCTACATCGCCGTGGCGGTCATCGCCGTGGTGATCGCCCAGGCGGCGGGGGTGCCCCGTGCGGAGCTCGCGGAGATCGCCTGGCTCATGGCCCTGCACCTGTGGTTCCTGCCGGTCTACCTGCTGCTCAACGCGCTCACACCGGTCTTGCTGACCGCACACCGGCGCTGGGGCTTCGCGGTGCCCGCCGCGATGGCCGTGGCGACCGCGCTGGTCGCGGTGGTCAGGACCGCCCCGGACCTGCACTTCGTCGGCTATGCCGACTACCTGTTCGTGTGGGGCTGCATCCACCAGTGGGGCTTCGCGTGGCAGGACGGCAGCCTGACCTCGCCGCGCTGGCGCCCGTATGCGTTGGCCGTAGCCGGGGCGGCGCTGTTGGTGGGACTGGTGGCGTCCAGGACCTACAAGGTCGACATGGTCGGGTCCGGCAACACCAACCCGCCCTCGATCGCGTTTCTGGCGTTCGCGGCAGCCCAGTCGGGTCTCGTACTGGCGGCTGAGCCCTGGGTCTCCCGGCGGCTGACCGGGGCGCGGCTCTGGCGGCGGGTGAGACGCCTGAACAGCGTGGTCATGAACATCTATCTCTGGCACTTCGTGCCCGCGCTCATCGTCGCGGTGGCCTTCTACGCCACCGGGGTGATCGGGCAGCCCCCCATCGGCGGCGCGCGCTGGTGGGAGCTGCGGCTGGTCTGGTTCGCCCTGCTCACGGCGTTGCTCGTGCCGTTGGTCGCGGCCGTCACGTGGGCCGAGCGGCCGATGCTGCGCCTGCCCGGCGGCATCGGGCCGACCGGGTGGTGGTCACCGGTGCTCCTGGTGATCGGCATCGCCGCCGCGGCCCAGAGCCTGGCCACGTTCGCCGTCGACGGCTTCGCGCCGGACGGCGGCCTGCCCGGCCCCGCGCTGGCGGGCTTCGCCGTCGGGATCACGGCGACCCTGCTGACCGGCCGCGTACCGAAGCCCGACGGCGACGATCACCGGCCACAGCGCCTGGAGGCCCGTGACGACGCGCTCGGCGATACCGGCATCGCCGTGACCATGCAGTTCGACCAGGAACCAGGCCGCACTCGCGAGCACTAGTACGGTGAACGCGGCTGAGACGGCGGGCCGAAGCGGCCAAGGCGCGGACGGACCGCCCTCCATGGCCAGACAAGGCCAGACCGCGAGCGACGTGAAACCCACTCCGGTGGCCACGACATGCTGGGGCGTGGTGCCTCCGTCCCCCGGCTCCGGAAAGACCGCCACCGCGATCGAACAAGCACCGCCGAGGAGCAAGATGGCCCGTCCCGCGGGGCGCACACGCCGGAGCCCGCACGCGGTGACGAGGTAGCACACCCCGATTCCGGCGAACACCGAGGTCATCAACCACCGGTCTGTCGCCCCGTCGGCCGCGAGCGCGCTGATGGTGTGGCTGAGCGGATCGAAGCCCGTGGGCTGGAGAGCCGACGCGGCCGCCCACCCGCCGATCAGCAGGATCGGGGCCGCACCGGACGACAGCAGCGCCCACCACGGAATGAGCGACATACGTCCACGTTAAGTCTGTGCACTCGGCGGAACGCGTCCACGGGGCGCGGGCGGGCTGGTGCGCTGGGCCATGCGGGTGACCGCCCCCGCCTTCATCTCAGTTTGCCACATCGCCCTGCTGTGGCTCTTGTATCAGCTATCGTTGATGACAGTCGTTCGGGGAGTCACAAGGGGATGCAAGCTATGCGCTTCGGGATCAAAGGTTCCTCCGCAACCGCCGCGCTCGCGGCGGCTGCCCTGACCGCGACGGCGTGCACTTCGGGAACGGTCACCGGGTCGGCTGCGAGCACGAGTGCTCCCCGTGTCTCGTCGCCGCCCCCGGCCACCTCGTCGCCGATCACGCCGATCAAGCCGATCACATCCGCCGTCTCGTCCGCCAGCGGCGCCGGGTCCGGCGTCACCTTGACGACGGACCAGATCAGCAAGCTTCTGCTGACCGACAAGGACGACCCCGGCTACACCTACGACCCCGCACGCGACGACAAGTCGGTCAAAGACACCCCGGAAGTCCTGACGGCCGGCGGCAGCGACTGCCAGACGTTCGTCGACGCGGAGGAAGCCCTGTCCACGAAGTACGGCACGGTCGCCCAAGTCGACCGCGCACTCTCCAAGGTCGCGGAGGGCCACGGGATCCACTCCTCGGTGGCCGTCCTGCCGACCGAGGAAAAGGGCCTGACCATGCTCGCCGACCTGGCCGCCGGCCTGAAGGGATGCAAGTCCCTGACCCTGACCCAGTCGGACGGCCCGGTCACCATGGCCCCGTCCGCGATCCCGGCGATGATGAGAGAGGGCGAAGTAGGCTTCATCAGCTACGTGACCATCAACGGCAACACCATCCTGATGGCGTTCGAACTGGACCATGTCGGCAAGGCCGTCTCGGAGGTCGTCCTCATCGGCCCGACGACGAACGACGAGAAGAAGCTGGAACAGATGGGCTCGACCCTCGGCCGCCTGTCCGACATCCAGGTCGAGCGGCTGAAGGCCGCGCAGGGCATCAACTGACGGCCATCCGGTGAGCGGGAGGTCGTTTCAGCCGACCGAAGCCAGCCGGGCTCGAACACGTTCGATGTCCCTGCGCATGCCCAGGCGCCGGTAGATCTCCAGGGCCTCGTTCAGGTACACCACCCCCTGCGCCGCATCCCCAGTCGAGAGGTGGTGGCCGCCTATGCCTTCCAGGGAGCTCGCTTCGTTGTCGAGCATGTTCAGCTCCCGGTTGATCGCCAAAGCCCGCTGATAGTGCGTGAGGGCGCGGTCGCGGTCGCCGAGTGCGGCGACAGTGGCCGCGTAGGTCGACGATCGGCTGCAACGACCTGACTCCCACCGTCGGCATCACGGCCACGCCGGTGTACGACCCGGAGACCGACGCGCTGTACTTCACCGACAAGACGCCCGACCCGGACGATCAGCACCCGGGCTGGTACATGCACGCCGTGGACCCGGCGACCGGCGCGGAGAAGCCCGGCTTCCCGGTCAAGATCGAGGGGTCGCCGACCAACGACCCGACCAACCGCTTCAACGCCGAGTACCAGATGCAGCGTCCCGGCCTGCTCCTGCTGAACGGTGTCGTCTACGCGGGCTTCGGCGACCACTGCGCCCTGAACCCGCCGGCCGGCCAGGGGTACCGCGGCTACATCGTCGGCGTCGACACCAAGTCCGCCTCCATCAGCACGCTGTGGACCAGCAGCATGGAGAGCCCTGACAACCCCAAGATCGGCGCCGGCATCTGGGTCAGCGGCGGCGGCCTGATGTCGGACGGGGACGGCACCATCATCGTCACGACGGGCAACGGCGACCCGCCGGCCGTGGCCCCGGGCAACCTGCCGTCGGCCACACTCGGCGACTCCGTGGTCCGGCTGCGCGTGAACCCGGACAAGAGCTTGACCGCCGTGGACTTCTTCAGTCCAGCCAACGCCCAGGTACTCGGCACCGGAGACGTGGACCTGGGCAGCGGCTCGCCCACCGGGCTGCCCGACGGTTTCTTCGGCAGCGGCTCGACCGTCCAGCGCACGCTGGTGCAGCAGGGCAAGGACGGCCGGCTGTTCCTGCTCGATCGGGACCGTCTCGGCGGCCGGACCACGGACGACTCCGGCACGCTGCAAGTCCTGAACCTGCAGACGCGGCAGTGGGGCCGCGAGGCGGTCTACGGCGGCGAGGGCGGCTACGTCTACGACATCGGCCTCAACGGTCCGTTGCGCGCTCTGAAGGCGGGCGTCGACGGCACGGGCAAGCCCCAACTGACGCAGGTGGGCACCAGCTCGAACACCTTCGGGTACTACGCCGTCTCGCCGGTCGTCACGTCCAACGGCACCACTCCGGGCAGCGCGGTGGTCTGGGCCATCGACCCCAGCGCCCAGGCCGGCGGTGCCGGCCCGGCGCAGCTGACGGCCTACGACGCCGTCCCCGACGCGAGCGGGAACCTGCAGAAGCTGTTCAGCGCACCGGTCGGCAACGCGACCAAGTTCGTCACCCCGGTCTCGGACGACAACGCGCGCACCTGATCAGCGGACGGTGGCCGGAGCCGCCGCGCAGTCCCGCGCGGCTGCCCCGGCCACCAAGACGCGCAGATCAGCCCTTTTCCGCCAGAGTCTCGTCGCGTACCACGTCGAGATTCAGGAAGCGCACGTCCGACTCGCACAAGTCCCGCATCTTCGCGGCGATGTGCTGGGTCTCGGGCAGGCTGCTGTTGCGCATCGCCGCCTCGTAGGACGGGAACTCGATGATGTCCACGTAGCGGCCGGGACGGTCGCGGTCGCGGGTGTGCATGTCGTGGGTCGCGGTCCGCTTGCCCTCGGTCGCCGCCACCCATTCGTCCATGAGGGCCTCGACCTCGTCCGGGTGAGTCGTCTCGTATTCCATGACCTGGATGAACGCGGTCATGCTCGTACCTCCTCGCTCACGGCACGTCGTCTCGTGCTTTCCTGCCGCTCGGTCACGCACCGGCGGTGAAGTAGTTGTAGACGTCGTAGACGGTCACCGACGAGGCCGGCGCGACACCCGCCTTGGCGGTGTACGGGATGAGGTTCGTCTCGGCGAACGCGTCGAAGGTGGCGCGGTCCTGCCAGACCTCCGTGGTCCGCGCACCGTCGGCGGTCCGCGTAGCCCAGTGGAACAGGCCGCCGTCCGCACCGCGGCCCTGCGGGGTGAAGCCCATCAGGTCCAGCACCTCGTCGTACTGGCGCATCTCGCCCGGGAACTCCATGACCACGGCGATGGGCGTGATCGTGGAGGAAAGGGCACCGGCGGTGAGGTAGTTGTAGACGTCGCTGAAGGTGGTCGTCGGCTGTTCGATGATGCCCGCCTGCCGGCAGAACGGCCCGATCTGGTCCCGGGCGAACTCCTCGAACTGGTCGCGGCTGTTCCAGACGTCGGTGATCACCATGCCGGGGCCGTCGACTCTGGCCCAGTGGAACAGCGCGCCCGCTGGACCCGCCCCACGGGGCGTGAGGCCCATCAGGGAGCAGGCACGGTCGTACTGGTCGGTCGTGGCGGCCGGAAAATCCAGCCTGACGCCGATCGCCATGGCTGTGCTCCTCTCCGGAGTCGAAAGTCCTTGCCAAACACCCTAGAGCCGTTGGGTCGGCTCTGGATCCGGGCGCATCGTTCCGGTGCCGGGACCTGCGCGGGAGCGGTGCCCAGGTACGCCATTCGGGCTACCCGCCGCCTGCGGGCCGGCCATGCCTGGGCGGTGTGGCCAGCCCTACCCGAACCGGGTGGTCAGCATGGTCGTCCCACATGGTCGCGTCCGGAGATGCTGAAGGCATGCACATGAACAAGCAGTTGTGGCAGGGATCTGGTTCGTTCGAGCGCAAGAAGGCCGGTCGGCGCGGCGCCGTGCCGGTCGCGCTGGCGATGGCCGTGGGCGTCATCGCGATGGACGCCCTGGTCTCGCCCGCCGCCTCCGCCGCTCCTCGGCAGAGCGCGATTCAGCAAGGGCTGAACGCCTTGGTCCGCACTGACGGCGTGCCCGCCGCGCTCGCGAGCTTCACCGGCCCCGACGGCCGTGAGCGTACGTACACCGCCGGGGTCGGCGATCTGGCCACCGGCGCGAAGGTGCCCCAGGACGGGCAGGTCCGGATCGGCAGCAACACCAAGGCCTTCACCGCGGTGGTCGTGCTGCAACTGGCCGGCGAGGGGAAGATCGACCTCGACGCCTCGGTCGACACCTATCTGAAGGGGATGGTCCACGGAGACGGGATCGACGGGAACGCCATCAAGGTCCGCCAGCTCCTGCAGCACACGAGCGGTCTGCCCAACTACAGCAAATATCTCAGCGACGACATCCGCTACTACCAGCCTCGCGACCTCCTGGACCTCGCCCTGCAGCACAAGGCCGACTTCGGCCCCGGCGAGAAGTGGGCCTACAGCAACACGAACTACCTGGTCGCCGGCCTGATCGTCGAGAAGGTCACCGGCCACGCCCTACCCGTCGAGATCGACCAGCGGGTCATCCAGCGCATCGGCCTGCGCCACACCTACTTCCCCCATCCCGGCGAGCTGGCGATCCGCGAACGCCACCCCGAGGGCTACTACCAGGACTCGCCGGGTGCGCCGCTGGTCGACGCCACGCAGTGGGACCCCTCCTGGGCCTGGTCCGCGGGCCAGATGGTGTCCACCGACTCTGATCTGAACCGCTTCTACTCCGAGCTGTTGAAACCCGGCCACCTCCTCAAGCAGGAGCAGTTTGATCAGATGCGTTCCGGCGTGGACGCGGACTATCCCTTCCCCGCCGGGGCCAAGTACGGGCTGGGTTTGGTGAGCACACCACTGTCGTGCGGCGGCGTGTACTGGGGCCACGGCGGCAGCATGACCGGGTACGAGACGCGGGGCGGCGTCACCGAGGACGGCCGTGCGTTCAACATCGCCGTGACCACGCAGCCGGGGCCGGAAGCGCAGAAGCACATGGACCAGATCGTGGACGCCGCTCTGTGCGGCTGACCGTACTGACCGTACCGACGGTGCTGACTTGTACTGACGGTGCTGACCGTGCTCACCCCTTGGTCGCCCCCGACGTCAGTCCGTCGACGATGTGCCGGCTGGCGAATCCGAACAACAGCATCGTCGGCAGGATCGACAGCACCGCGGCGGCCGACATCGACCCCCAGTCGATGTTGAAGCTCGAGATGAAGCCGTTCAGCGCCGCCGGCACGGTGCGGTTCTTGTCGCTGTTCATCAGGGTCACCGACAGGAACAGCTCGTTCCAGCAGTTCACGAAGTTGAAGATGAACGCGGCGGTGATCCCGGGGCGCATCACCGGCAGGATCACGCGGAACAACGCCGCGCGCCGGGACAGGCCGTCGATCATGGCGGCCTCCTCCAGGGCAACAGGGATGTTCTCGAAGAACCCCCGGAGCATCAGTGTGCAGAAGGGCACGCACACCGCGATGTAGACCAGGATCAGCCCGAGCCGGTTGTCGACCAGGTTGAGGTCCGTCATCAGCTGGTACAACGGCCCTAGCGCGATGAACGCCGGGATCATCTGGGTCACCAGGAACGCCAGCAGGACCGCGCCCTTGCCCCGGAACTCGAACCGGGTCAGCACGTATCCGGAGAGCACGGCCGCCGCGGTCGCCACCGCCGCGGCGGCCGTCGCGCACAGCACGCTGTTGGCGAGATACGTCCCGAACTTCGCCTGCCCGAACAGTCCCCGGTAGTTCTCCAGCGACCAGTGCTCCGGCCAGTACTTGATCGGGTAGCGGAAGATGTCGCCGGGGTCCTTGAAGGACGTGATGATGATCCAGTACAGCGGGAAGAACGTCACGACCAGCCACACGCCGAGGAAACCGACGCGGGTGAGGCGGCCGAGGGGGGTCTCCTTGTTGATCACAGTGACTCTCCCTTCCGGCGGCTCAGGCTGAGGTAGCAGACGGAGAACGCGAGCAGCGTGGCCACCACCATGAGTCCGAGCGCCGAGGCCTTGCCGTAGTCGCCCTGCTGCGTGGTGGTGATCATCCAGCTGGTGACGATCTGCGTCTGGTCGGACGGGCCGCCGCCGGTCATCCCGAAGATGAGGTCCGGGAAGTTGAAGATCCAGATGACGCGCAGCAGCACGGTCAGGGCGAGCGTCGTGCGGATGTACGGGACCGTGACCTGGAACAGGGTCCTGACCTTGCCCGCGCCGTCCAGCGCCGAGGCTTCGTAGAGCTCCTCGGGCACGGACTGCAGCGCAGCCATGATCATGATCGCGAAGAAGGTGACGCCGTACCAGACGTTGGCCACGGTCACCGCGACCATCGCCTTGCCCGGGTCGGCCAGCCACGCGATCGGCTGGTCGCTGATCCCGGTCTTCTGCAGCAGGTCGTTGACGACCCCGAACTCGCCGTTGAACAGCCAGCGGAACAGGATCCCGATCAGGAAGCCGGACACCGCCCACGGGAAGAACACCAGCGCCTGGTACAGCCCGCGGAACCGGAACCTGCGGCGCAGCCACAGGGCCAGCGCGAAGCCGATGACCAGCTGCGGCACGAGCGAGCCCACGACCCAGACCAGCGTGTTGACCAACACGGTGCCCCACACGGGGTCGTCGAACACGGCCTTGAAGTTCCCCCAGCCGGTGAACGAGGTGTCGGTGAGGTCGTTCAGATCCCAGTGCCGGAAGGCCATCTGGCTGCCGCTGACCATCGGGTAGTACACGAACACCCCGACGAACAACGCCGCCGGGGCCAGGTAGCCGGCGATGGCCAGGCCGCGGCGCAGGGTGAAGGCCGGCTTGCCGGGGCGGCCGCCGGCGGCGGCGGGGCCGGGCCGGGCACCCCCCTCGGGGCGCCCGGCCACCTTGCCGGCGGACACCGTCACTTCCCGGCCGCCTTGCCGGTCCAGTACGCGTCCCACCCGGAGAGCAGCTGCTGGGTGGTCATCTGGCCGAGCAGCACCTTCTGCACGTCGGCGTCGGCCTTGTGCTGCCACTCGGTCCACCACGCCACGTCCCGGGGCTGGCTGACGACCAGGTACTTGTCCGGCTGCGACGTCATGGTGACGTAGCTGGCCCAGGCGCCGGTCTTGTAGAACTCGTCGTCGGCGGCCGCCTTGAGGATCGGCACCAAACTGTTCTGCTTGTCGAAGGTCGTGGAGGCCTCACCGGTCGACAGGAACTCGATCAGCTTCTCGGCCTCGGCCGGGTGCGAGCTCTTGGCCGCGACGCCCCAGCCGGCGGTGGCCAGCGGCTGGACCGTCTTGCCGGTCGGCCCGACCGGCAGCGGCGCGGTGCTCCACTGCTCCTTGGTGATCGCCTTGGACTGGCCGACGGTCTCGATCACCTCGGGGTCCTGGAGCAGGAAGCCGGTCGAGCCGTTGGAGAAGCCCTGGACCATCTCCGGGTAGCCCCACGAGATCGAGGACGGCGGCGAGGCCTGCTTGAACAGCTTGAAGTAGGTGTCCAGCGCGGTCTGGGCCTCCGGCGCCGCGAAGATCGTCTTGCCGTCGGTGGTCTTGAAGGCGTCGGCCGGGTCGACCCGGTCGGCGATGTAGGACTCGATCGCCTGCACGGCGTTCGCGCTGCCGTTGGTGCCGCCGCGGAACGCGTAGCCGTACTGGTGCTTGCCCGTGTTCTGCAGAGCGCTGGCCTGCTTCAGCAGGTCGTCCCAGGAGGCCGGAGGGCCGGAGAAGCCGGCCTGGCTGATCAGGTCGGTGCGGTAGAACAGGCTCAGGCCGTAGAAGCCATAGGGGACGAAGTAGGTCTTGCCCTTGACGTACTTCGAGGCCTTGACCGCGTTGTCCGTCATGGCCGACCAGCCGTCCCAGCCCGCCAGGTCCGGGCCCATGTCGTGGAGCCAGCCGTTGGTCGAGAACGGCCCGACCGTGGTGTCGCGGACCTCGAGCACGTCGACCCCGGAGCCGGCCTGCAGCATCTGCTGGATCTTCTGGTCGGCGGTGTCGGTCGGCGGGGAGATCAGGTCGACCTTGATGGTCGGGTTCGCCTTCTCGAACTGCCCGATGAGGGTCTTCAGCAGCGCCGTGCGGGTGGGGTTGGTCAGGCTCTCCACCATGTGGACCGTGACGGTGCCGCCGGAGCCGGACTTCGCCGAACCCGAGCCCGAACCCGACGAACAACCGGTCAGGACCAGGGCGGTGGCGGTGCCGAGGGCGGCTATGACCTTCCTCTTCATGACGTGCCTCTCTTCTCTGCAGAAAGGTGCTACTACGGGGGTGGAGTACTGCGGGGAATCAGTCGCGGGCCCAGCCGGCGAGCACCGGAACGCAGTGCTCGGCGAAGTGCTCGTAGTCGGCGGCGGTGTTGTAGACGTGGGCTGACAGACGCAGGTAGCCGACGCCGCCGAAGCTGCTGAACGCCGCGCCGACGCCGAGCTCGCGCCCGACGCGGTCGCGCAGGGCGTCGGCGTGCTCCCGGTCCGGGGCCAGGCCGTCCGGGAGCCGGACCAGGCGCAGCGCCGGCGCCGGCATGCCGACGTCGACCACGTGCTCCTGGCCGGTCAGCGCCGCGAACGCCGCGGCGACGACCGCCGCGCCGAAGTCGGCGAGCTCGGTCATGTAGCCGCGGGCGACGTCCCAGCCCCACGTCCGCTCGACGAACCGGTACGCCGCCGGCGCGGCCAGGTACGCGGTGGCGTCCAGCGTGCCCTGCGCGTCGAAGCGCGCCGGGTACGGCGCCGTCGCACCCCAGGAGTCGATCAGAGGGAACAGTGCGTCGCGCTGGGGACCACGCGCCACCAGCACCGCCGCGCCGGGCGGGGAGCAGGCGAACTTGTGCAGGTTCGCGATCCAGAAATCGCAGTCCACGCCGGCCAGCGGCGCGTCGAACATGCCCGGCGCGTGCGCCCCGTCGACCAGCAGCGGGACGCCGCACCGGCGGGCCTCGCGCCCGACCTCCCCGACCGGCATCAGGCGGCCGGTCGGCGAGGTGACGTGGTCCAGCACGATCAGCGCGGTGGCCGGGGTCAGCTCCGCGGCGACTGCTTCGAACGCGGTCCGCTCGTCCGCGCCCAGCGGGACGCGCGCCGTCCGCACCCGGCCGCCGATCCGCCGGGCCAGCCGCTGCGCGCCCATGGTGACGGCGCCGTAGCCGTGGTCCGTCACCACGATCTCGCCGCCGGCCGGCGCCGTCAGGTTCGCGAACACCACGCTCGCGCCGGCACTGGCGTTCGGCACCAGCACCGTGGCGTCGGGCTCGACGCGCAGCAGCCCGGCGATCTCGGCGCGCGCGGCCGCCACCCGCGCCGGCAGCCCGGCGAACCACTCCACCGGCGAGGCGTGCATCGCCTCGCGCAGCCGCTCCTGCTCGCGCTGCGCCGCGACCGGCACCGCCCCGAACGAGCCGTGGTTCAGGTGTCTGATGGCGGGGTCCAGCGACCAGGCGCTGATCGCGGGCCGTCCGTCCGGCAGGGACAGCGGCTTGGGCGCGGTGACGGCCGTGCTCATGGGGCTCCATCTCTTCGCAAGACATCAGACGACATCGGAAAGTCATCTAATGAATCGCAGAAGCTAGCAGCTCGCGGGAGCGCTGGCAACGGTGGACTTACCAGGCCAGCGTTGGAATACTGAGCAGGCCCGCGACACGTCCCCGGCGAAGTCGTCTAACGACTTCCGAAGACATCGTGCTGGTGTTTAATGTCTGCCGTCGACGCCGCGAACGGGAAGGGGGTGCCCGGCCATGAGCCCGGAACCCGAGGCCAAGACCGCCGTGGACCGCGCGTTCAGCGGCATCCGCCGCATGATCGCCACCGGCCAGATCGGCCCCGGCGAGCGCCTCCCGCTGGAAGGCGACCTGTGCGAGGAACTGGAGGTCTCGCGCGGCTCACTGCGTGAGGCGGTCCGGATGCTCGCCGCCCTGCGGGTCGTCGAGGCGCGCCACGGCTCCGGCACCTACGTGGCGAGCCTGCGTCCCGAGGAGATCATCGGCAGCCTCTCCCTGACCGTCGACCTCCTGCCGGCCGAGGGCCTGCTCCAGCTCTACGAGATCCGCCGGGTCCTGGAGTCCCACGTCGCCTCGCAGGCGGCCGCGCGGCTGACCCGCGACGCCGAACGCAAGCTCTACAGCCTGACCGAGGAGATGGAGGCCATCGAGGACCTGACCTCCGCCCGGTCGTTGCAGCGCCACTTCGAGCTCGACTTCGAGTTCCACTCGGTCATCGCCCAGACCGGCGGCAACCCCGCCCTGGAGTCCCTGCTCGCGGTGTTCCGCGGCCGGGCCCGCTCGTTCCAGGTGTTCGAACTGCCCGAGGGCCCTGAGATCAAGCGCCGCAGCGACGAGGAGCACCGCCTGATCGTCGGCGCCCTGGCCGACCGCGACCCGGCCACCGCGGCGCAGCTCGCCGCGGCCCACGTCTCGCACACCGAGAAGTGGTTCCGGGTGCTGGCGGAAGGGCCCGGTTCCGCGAAGCGGGGCTGACCGCCGGCCGGCGAAGGCTCGGTCAGTCGGGGTCGCAGCTCGTCTCGTGCCACGGGGCACCGCCGTGCCCGTGTTCGTGGTCGGCGTCCAGACCGGCGGCGATCCCGTCGTCGCCGCGGCCGAGCTTGAGCATCGCCGAGTCGACGCGGGTCGCGACCATGCCCGAGACCGCGGCGGGGGTCAGAAGCGTCCCGCCGTCGACGACTCCCGGCAGGAGGCCGGGACCGGTCACCGCGGGTCCGAAGTCCGCGGGGATCACAGCGATCTGGCGTGCGCCCAACTGCTCGCAGCGTTCGACGCCCGCGGCGAGGTCGGGATCGCCGCCGCGGAGGGCGACCTCCACCCACGGGACGTTGACCTGGGACTTGACCAGGTGGGCGATCCGGAACAGCTCGGCGTCGTCGAACCGGTTGGCGGCGTTCGCCGTCAGCAGCACCGCGAGATCCGTCGCCCCGAGCTGCCCGGCGGCCCTGGACACCGCGACCCGGAGCCATCCGGTCAGCAGGGTCGCGTCGGCGAACGGTTCGGTCAGCACGACCCGGCCGGCGACCTCGTCGCCGGTCAGCCGCATGAGGGTCCGGGCGGTGTCGGCGACCAGTTGGGGATCGCGTCCCAGCGTCATCGGCACGACGCACACCGGCCACGGGGTACTGTCAAGAGTCTGATGAACGAGCTCGTCCAGCTGCCGTCCCGGCACCGACCGCGACACGGGCCCGTGCCCGGCGAGCGGCTCGAGATCCACGTCAGCGCCGCCCTCATGGCCTCCGACGAGGATCACGGTGGCCTGTGCGGCCTCCGCGGCCAGGGTCACCGCCAGGCTCCGGTGGCTCTCGGGCGGCATAGGGGCTCCCTGCCGTCGGCTTCGATCTGGGTTGGCACAGTTCATGCTAAACGTCGGAGCTGCGAAAGCACCCGACCGGCCGTACAAACGGGTGAGTATGCCGCCGCCGTGCCCGCCGCGCCACGGCACCGAACGGCCGAACGGCCGACGGCCGCACGCCGGGCTCACGCGGGCTGGGGATGCGGGTCGCGCCTCAGCTGCCGAGAATCGGCTCCATAGTCTGGAACCTGCGGAGGACATGTCGGGAAGTACCGAGGCGAGAGGCGTTCGGCTGGTGGGAGCGACGACGGGGCGCGGTGCGGATTTCCTGGTGGTGGCCAATCGTCTTCCGGTCGATCTGGAGCGGCTCGCCGACGGGACCGAGCGATGGCGTCCGAGTCCCGGAGGTCTGGTCAGCGCCCTGGAACCCTTTTTGCGCGGCCGCAACGGCGCCTGGGTCGGCTGGTCCGGCCGAGCCGATATGGACCTGGCCTCGTTCGACGACGAGGGCCTGCTGATGCATCCGGTCAGGCTGTCCGCCGCGGAGGTGCGGAGCTATTACGAAGGGTTCTCCAACGCCACGCTCTGGCCGCTCTACCACGACGTCATCGTCCCGCCGGTCTACGAGCGGACCTGGTGGGAAAGCTACGTCGTGGTCAACCAGCGCTTCGCGGACGCCGCCGCGGCGGTGTCCGCCCCCGGGGCCACGGTCTGGGTGCAGGACTACCAGCTCCAGCTCGTCCCGGCCATGCTGCGCGAGCAGCGCCCCGACCTCCGTATCGGCTTCTTCCTGCACATCCCGTTCCCGCCGGTCGAGCTGTTCATGCAGCTGCCCTGGCGGACCGAGGTGGTGCGGGGGCTGCTGGGGGCCGACGTCGTCGGCTTCCAGATGCCCCTGGGCGCCCAGAACTTCCTGTGGCTGACCCGGCAGCTGCTCGGTCTGGAACCGACGAAGGCGGCCGTCAGGGTTCGCAGCCGCCCCGGGTCGGTGCCGATCGACGGCCGGCTGGTCCGGGTCGGAGCCTTCCCCATCTCCATCGACGCCGCCGGTTTCGACCAGCTGGCACGGGAGCCCGCGACCGCCGCGCGCGCCCGGCGGTTGCGGGCGGGTCTGGGGGATCCCCACCGCCTGCTGCTGGGCGTGGACCGGCTGGACTACACCAAGGGCATCGACGTGCGGCTGCGTGCCTTGCACGAGCTGCTGGCCACGGGGCGGGTGGACCCGGAGGCCGTGGCCATGGTCCAGGTGGCGACCCCGAGCCGCGAACGCGTCAGCGAGTACCAGGTGATGCGACGCAGTATCGAGGAGCAGGTCGGCCGGCTCAACGGCGAATTCGGCCGGGTCGGCCGCCCGATCGTCCACTACCTCCACCAGTCGATGGACCGGGACGAGCTCGTCGCGCTGTACTGCGCGGCCGACGTCATGGTGGTCACGCCGCTGCGGGACGGGATGAACCTGGTGTGCAAGGAATACGTCGCCATCCGGCACGAACTCGACGGCGCGCTGGTGCTGTCCGAGTTCGCCGGGGCGGCCGCCGAGCTGGCCGGTGCCCTGCTCGTCAATCCCTATGACCTGGACGGTGTCGCGCGGGCTCTGGAACACGCGCTGACCATGGACCCGGGGGAGGAGCGGGCGAGGATGCGGACCCTGCACCGGCAGGTGATGACCCATGACGTGGGCCGCTGGGCGCGGTCGTTCCTCGACTTCCTGCATCCCGCCGAAGCGGCGACCGGGCCGGAGGAGGCACTCCAGTGACCGCCGGGTCGCTGCCGGCCCCGCTGCGGCAGGCCGTCGCCCGCGTCGCCCGCACGCCCCGGCTGCTCGTGGTCTGCGACTACGACGGGACGCTCGCGCCGATCGTCGAGGATCCGGCGCGAGCGGTGCCGCGTCCGGAGTCCGTGCGGGCCCTGGGAGCACTGGCCGGCCTCCCCGAGACGACCGTCGGCGCGATCTCCGGCCGGGCTCTGCGCGACTTGGCCGCGCTGTCCGGGCTGCCGGCCGAGGTGCATCTGATCGGCAGCCACGGCGTCGAGTTCGATGCGGGATTCGCCCATGCGCTGGATAGCGAGACGCAGACGTTGCGCCGCCGGCTGGAGGCCGACCTCGAACTGCTCGTCGGCCAAACCCCCGGTGTGTTCCTGGAGCCGAAGCCGGCGAGCGTCGCGGTGCACGTGCGCCGGGCCGAGCCGGCAGTCGGCGAGTCCGCGCTCGAAGCGGTCCGCTCCGGCCCGGCGCAGTGGGAAGGTGTGTACGTCACCGAGGGCAAGGCGGTGATCGAGCTGGCGGTGGTCGAGACCGACAAGGGCGAAGCCCTGGACATGCTGCGCCGTCAGGCCCGCGCGACAGCGGCGCTGTTCGTGGGCGACGACGTCACCGACGAGAAGGCGTTCGCCCGCCTAGGCGGTCCGGACGTGGGCGTGAAGGTGGGACGCGGCGAGAGCCTGGCCGAGTACTCCGTCCCGGACACCGCGGACGTCGCGGCGATGCTGGCTTCCCTCCTGGCGGAACGGCGCGCCTGGCTGTCCGGGGAGACTCACCGACCGGGTGACTGACCGGGCGCGGCGCCGGTCACGAGGACGTGCTGGACGTGCCGGACGTGTCCGACGTGTCCGAGGTGCCGGACGTGCCGATGTCGGCGGCCAGCGATCGGAGGATCGGCCCGTACTCGGGATCGGCCAAGGCGTGCGCGAACTGCGCCACCAGGTAGTCCGCCGGATTGCCGGTGTCGTACCAGCGCCCTGCGATGATCTGCCCGTACACGGCGCGCGTCTCGGCGTAGGCGTTGATCGCGTCGGTGAGATACACCTCGCCGATCCGGTGCCGTGCCCACCGGACCGTGGCGGCGTGCAGCTCCTCCACGATCCCGGGGGTGACGACGTAACCGCCGATCGCGGCGAAGTCGCTGGGCGCGTCCTCCGGTTTGGGCTTCTCCACCAGACCCGAGACCCTCAGCAAGCCGTCGCCCAGGTCCTCGTGCACGACCGGGACACCGTAACGCTCCGACTCCGAGCGGTCCATCGGCATCAGCGCCAGCACCGGACAACCGGTCGCCTCGTAGGCCGCGATGAGCTGCTGCGCGCGAGGCACCTCGGCGACGAAGACGTCGTCGGGCCACAGCACGAGCATCGGCTCCTCCCCGCCCAGCCCGCGCGCGGCGTTCAGAACCGGGGTGCCGTTGCCGTAAGGACCGTGCTGGTCCTGGTACGTGATGTGGCCGGCGCGAGCGAGCTCCGCGACCTCCTCGACCGCCTGGGCGTAGGCGTCCTTCCCCGCGGCCTGCAGCTGCTCGACGAGCGCCGGATTGGGCCGGAAGTGCTCCTGGATCAGCGACTTGCCACCGGACACGACGATGGTGATGTCCGTGATCCCGGACGCCACCAGCTCCCGGACCGTGTGCTCGATGACCGGCCGGTCACCGACCGGCAGCATCTCCTTGGGGATCGCCTTCGTCAAAGGCAGCATCCGCGAACCGATCCCGGCCGCCGGGATCACCGCCCTGCGGATCGTCACAGCCACGGCGAGGTCCTCCGGATCAGCTCGGAACCGCCGGTCGGCCCGGCACGACACGACGGAGGCTACCAACGCCCCGGCCGGGAGCGCGGCCACGACACGCGTGAAGGCCGGGACGGATCACGACGCCGTCCGCCGTGCGCGGCGGCCGACCACGAAACACGAGGGCTGCTCCAAGCTCGCATCGCCGCGGACCTGCGGAGATAATGGGAGCCCGTTGTCGTCGACACGGGGAATCGGATCACCGGATTCTGCGATGTGATTTTCGAGGGCCGGAGGCGAATGGGCGACGGAACGGAGACGGCGTGAGCGACCACGGCCATGACGACGACCGTGAGCACGGGCACAGCCACAGCCACGACGGCCCGGCCCCCGGCCACGCGCACGGCGTGAGCGCGGACACCGACCGTCGCTGGCTGCTGATCGGCCTGGCGCTGATCGTCGGGTTCATGGGCGTCGAGGTCGTCATCGGCGTGCTGGCTCATTCGCTGGCGCTGATCTCCGACGCCGCGCACATGCTCACCGACGCCGCCTCCATCGCCCTGGCGCTGTTCGCGATGCGCCTGGCCGCCCGACCCGCCCGCGGCGGCTACACCTTCGGCCTCAAGCGCGCCGAGATCCTGTCCGCTCAGGCCAATGGCGTCACGCTGCTGGTGCTGTCAGCCGTACTCGCCTTCGAGGCGATCCGCCGACTGGTCAACCCGCCGGAGGTCACCGGCGGACTGGTACTGGCGACCGCGCTGGTCGGCATCGTGGTGAACATCGCGGCCGCCTGGTCGATCTCCCGCGCCAACCGCACGTCCCTGAACGTCGAAGGCGCCTTCCAGCACATCCTCACCGACCTCTACGGCTTCATCGCCACCGCGATCGCCGGCCTGATCGTGCTCACCTCCGGTTTCTCCCGCGCCGACGCCATCGCCTCCCTGGTCGTGGTCGCCCTCATGCTCAAAGCCGGCATCGGCCTGGTCACCGCCGCCAGCCGCATCTTCCTGGAGGCCGCGCCCGCCGGGATCGATCCCGACACGGTCGGCGACCAGATGGCGAGGGTCGAGAACGTGATGGAGGTCCACGACCTGCACATCTGGGAGATCACGTCCGGTCAGGCCGCACTGTCCGCGCACGTGCTGGTCGTCCCCGGCGGCGACTGCCACCAGGTGCGCAGGACGCTGCAGGCGCAGCTGCGCGACCGGCACGGCATCACCCACGCCACTTTGCAGGTCGACCACCTCGGTGAGGACGAACGCGACGTCCTTCAGATCAGTACCCGTCCACCGGACGACCAGCCCGGGTACGGCGAGGACGCCCACGGGCCGGTGCACACCACCACCCCGCACGAACATTGACGGCGATGCCCCGGTGTTGGATTCTGCCGCTGTGGTGCAGACGCGGCGGGGGAGAACACTGACACGGGGAAACCCCGTCGACGACGGTCACCGGACGCCTGTGCAGTGATCGCCGCGCTCATCCTGGGGACCTACGCCTTCGTCGTCGCACTGTACGCCCCGATCGTGCTGCACCGCCGGTGGCCGGCCGACCGCACGCCGCGCCTGACCGTGACGGTGCTGCACATCCTGTCCTGCTCGTTCCTCATCGCCGCCACCACCGCCGGCCTGGCCCTCGGCCTGACCCTCATCGACCGGCTCACCACGCTCAGCCCCAGCATCGACGCCTGCTCCGACCAGCTCCCCATCAACGACGAGTCGGCCGTCGGACCGCTGATCGGCGACCTCGGGCTGGCGGCCGCGGTCACCCTGGCCATCCGGATCGTCTACAGCCTGCTCGTCACCTTCGGGGCGGCTCGGCGCCGTCGCCGCCACCACGCCAAGGCCCTGCGCGTCCTGGCCACACCGGACCACGAACAGGGCTTCCTGATCCTCGACCACGCCGAGCCCGCCTGCTACTGCCTTCCCGGTCGCCCCGGAACCGTGGTCATCTCCTCGGGAGCGCTGAACCGGCTCAGCCCGCCCCAGTTGCGCGCGGTCCTGGCGCACGAGCGCGCACACCTGCGCAGCAGGCACCACCTGGTCATCGCGCTCGCGGTGGCCGTCCGCCGCGCCGTCCCCGGCGTCAGACTTCTGGCCTACACCGAGCGCGAGACCCGCCGCCTGGTCGAGCTCATCGCCGACGACGCGGCCGCCCGGCAGTCCGGAGCCGCCACCGTGGCATCCGCCCTCGCGGTGATCGGTCTCGGCCACGTGCCGGGCGCGGCCCTGGGCATGGGAAGCCGCGACCTGCCGCCCGCCGTCGCCCGCGTGACCAGGCTGGTTCTCTCCGAACGCCGGCTACGGCGCCGTACCAGGGTTCTCAGTCTGGTCATCGCCATCGCGACGGCCGCGGTCCCCGTGCTGCTCGCCGTGGTGTCGGCGATGGCGGTCGTCAGACACTGTCCTCGGGACCACGACGACGGCTTGCCGCAGTCAGGACGACCAGTCTCCGTAGCGCAGCACGGTCCGCGGTGAGGGTGCGCCTGCCGTCCCGGACGGTCACCGCGGCCGCGCGCTTCCCGCCGGTCAGAGGCCGATCACGAGTCGTCTGACGTCCGATGCCGATAGAACTCCGTGTGGTCCGGCTCCAGAGGGGTGTTGCCGAGGATCAGATCGGCGGACTTCTCAGCGAGCATCATCACCGGGGCGTAGATGTTGCCGTTCGTCACGTACGGCATCGCGGACGCGTCCACCACGTGCAGTCCTTCGAGGCCGTGCACCGCCATGGTGGCCGGATCGAGCACGGCCATGTCGTCCGTGCCCATCCGGGCTGTGCAGGAAGGGTGCAGAGCCGTCTCCCCGTCCTTGGCGACCCAGTCCAGGATCTGTTCGTCGGTCTCGACGGCCGGGCCGGGGGAGATCTCGCCGTCGCTGAACTCGGCGAACGCCGGCTGGCCGAGGATGTCCCGGGTGACGCGGATCGCCTCGACCCACTCACGCCGGTCCTGGTCGGTCGAGAGGTAGTTGAACCGCAGCGCCGGCTTGTCGCGGACGTTCCTCGACGTGATCTTGACGCTGCCCCTGGCGTCGGAGTACATCGGGCCGATGTGCACCTGGTATCCGTGGCCGCCGGCCGGGGCGGAGCCGTCGTAGCGGACGGCTATCGGCAGGAAGTGGAACATCAGGTTGGGGTAGGCGACGTCCTCGTTGCTGCGGACGAATCCGCCGCCTTCGAAGTGGTTGGTGGCTCCCGGCCCTTTGCGGAGGAACAGCCACTGCGCGCCGATGAAGGGCCGCCGCCACATCTTCATGGCGGGCTGCATGGACACCGGTTGCTTGCACGCGTGCTGGACGTAGACCTCCAGGTGGTCCTGGAGGTTCTCCCCGACGCCGGGCAGGTGCTGAACGGTCTCGATACCGAGGGCCCTGAGTTCCTCGGAGTCGCCGACCCCCGAGAGCTGAAGGAGCTGCGGTGTGTTGATCGCACCGCCGCAGAGGATCACCTTGCCGGCCCTGGCCTGCTCCGGTGCCCCCTTCCGGCGGCTGAACTCGACGCCGACCGCCCGCTTGCCGTCGAACAGCACCCGGTGCACCAGGGCTCGCGTGCGGACCTCGAGGTTGGGACGTCCGAGGACCGGGTGCAGGTAGGCGCGGGCCGCGCTCAGCCGGCGCCCCCGGCGGACGTTGCGGTCGAACGCCGCGAAGCCTTCCTGCCGGTACCCGTTGACGTCGTCGGTGAGCGGATAGCCCGCCTGCTGGACGGCCTCGAAGAACGCGGAGAACAGCGGGTTGGCGACCGGGCCGCGCTCCAGCACGAGCGGCCCGTCGTGGCCGCGGAAGACACCGTCCTTGTCGGCGAGGCAGTTCTCCATGCGCTTGAAGTACGGAAGGCAGTGGGCGTAGTCCCACTCCTTCATGCCCGGGTCCGCGGCCCAGCGCTCGTAGTCGAGGGGATTGCCGCGCTGGAAGATCATGCCGTTGATGCTGCTGGACCCGCCGAGCACCTTGCCGCGCGCGTGGTAGATGCGGCGCCCGTTCATGTGGGGTTCCGGCTCGGACTCGTACTGCCAGTCGTAGAACCGGCTGCCTATCGGGAAGGTCAGGGCGGCGGGCATGTGGATGAAGACGTCCCACGGGTAGTCTGGCCGCCCCGCTTCCAGGACCAGCACGCGGTGGGCGGGATCGGAGCTGAGCCGGGAGGCGAGCGCGCAACCCGCTGAGCCTCCGCCGACGATGATGAAGTCATAGTGCGGGGACATGGTTCTCCTGCCAGAACTAGAGCCGTCGGCATCCGGGAACGCAAGTTTCGCTATATGAAACTAGAACCGTGTTGCGCAACAGTTTCACTCCGGCTTCACCTTCCGTCAAGGCTTTCGGACCCTTGCGAACTGTTGCCCTCTACGCAACACTGTGCGTAATCCGAGACAGCTTGGAGGCGGCACCTTGACGGACGGCGACGGGTTCCTTCTCACGCTGACCTGTGCGGATCATCCCGGCATCGTGCACGCGGTGTCGGGGTTCCTGGTCTCACAGGGCTGCGACATCATCGACAGCCAGCAGTTCGGCGACCGGGAGTCCGGCCGCTTCTTCCTGCGGATCCACTTCTCGCCCACGAACGGCGTGGCCACCGCGGCCACCACACAAGCGCTGCGAGCGGCCTTCAGCCCCGTCGCGGCCGCCCACGGCATGAAGTGGGAGCTGCACGCCGCCGCCGAACGGCCGCGCCTGCTGATCATGGTCTCCCGGTTCGGCCACTGCCTCAACGACCTGCTGTACAGCCGGCGGGCCGGCACGCTCAGGATCGACATCCCGGTGATCGTCTCCAACCACACCGACTTCGCCGGCCTCGCCGCGTCCTACGGCATCCCGTTCGAGCACGTGCCCGTCACAGCCGCGACCAAGGCCGAAGCCGAGGCTCGGCTCCTGGCACTGGTCGAGGAACACCGCATCGACCTGGTGGTCCTCGCGCGTTACATGCAGATCCTCTCCGAAGACCTGTGCAAACGCCTCGACGGACGGGCCATCAACATCCACCATTCCTTCCTGCCGAGCTTCAAGGGCGCCAAGCCGTACCACCAGGCGCATGCCCGCGGCGTGAAGCTGGTCGGCGCGACGGCCCACTACGTCACCCCGGACCTGGACGAGGGCCCGATCATCGAGCAGGAGGTCATCCGCGCGGACCACACCTTCTCGCCCGAGGACCTGGTCACCGCCGGCCGGGACGCCGAGTGCCTGGCGCTCGCCCGCGCCGTGCGCTGGCACGTCGAGCGACGCGTCCTGCTCAACGGCGCGCGCACCGTCGTCTTCCGCTGACGCCAGCCCTCTGACGCACCCTCCAGGAGTCCCGTTCATGCCCGAGCACCTGCCCGAACACCCCGACTGGCTGTGGCGCACCCCCGAGCCCAAGCGCTCCTACGACGTGGTCATCGTCGGCGGTGGCGGCCACGGACTCGCCACGGCTTACTACCTGGCCCGCAACCACGGCATCACCAACGTCGCCGTGCTGGAGCGCGGCTGGCTGGCCGGCGGCAACATGGCCCGCAACACCACGATCATCCGGTCGAACTATCTCTGCGAGGAGAGCGCGGCCTTGTACGAGCACGCGCTCAAGCTGTGGGAAGGGCTGCCGGAGGAGCTCGACTACGACTTCCTCTTCAGCCAGCGCGGCGTGCTCAACCTCGCGCACACGTTGCAGGACGTCCGCGAGGGCAACCGCAGGGTCAACGCCAACCGGCTCGGCGGCGTCGACGCCGAGTGGCTGGACCCCGACCAGGTCCGGAAGTTCTGCCCGATCGTCAACACGTCCCCCGACGTGCGCTACCCCGTCCTCGGCGCGACCCTCCAGCCGCGAGCGGGCATCGCCAAGCACGATCACGTCGCCTGGGCCCTGGCCCGCAAGGCGGACGCGTACGGCGTCGACCTCATCCAGGGCTGTGAGGTGACCGGGTTCCTCCGGGACGGCGACCGCGTGGTCGGCGTGCGGACCGGCCGCGGCCCGATCAGCGCCGGCA
Source organism: Catenulispora subtropica (assembly GCF_039531675.1). Classification (NCBI taxonomy): domain Bacteria; kingdom Bacillati; phylum Actinomycetota; class Actinomycetes; order Catenulisporales; family Catenulisporaceae; genus Catenulispora; species Catenulispora subtropica. The sequence goes on along the minus strand of NZ_BAAAQM010000037.1, from coordinate 46,236 downwards.
CCGTCGCCCTGGCCGCCGCCGGCCACACCAGCGTCCTGGCGGAGCTGGCCGGCCTCCGGCTTCCGATCCAGAGCCACCCCTTGCAGGCGCTGGTGTCGGAGCTGCTCGAACCGGTGCATCCGACGGTCGTCATGTCGAACCATGTGCACGTCTACGTCAGCCAGGCGCACAAGGGCGAGCTCGTCATGGGAGCCGGTGTCGACGCGTACAACGGGTACGGACAGCGCGGCTCGTTCCACATGATCGAGCACCAGATGGCCGCGGCCCTGGAGCTCTTCCCGATCTTCGCCCGGGCCCACGTCCTGCGCACCTGGGGCGGGATCGTGGACGTCACCCCGGACGCCTCGGCGATCATCGGTGCGACCCCGGTCGAGAACCTCTACCTCAACTGCGGGTGGGGCACCGGCGGCTTCAAGGCGACGCCCGCGTCGGGGTGGGTGTACGCGCACTGCATCGCCACCGGCACCCCGCATCCGTTGGCGAAGCCCTTCACGCTGGAACGGTTCACCACCGGCGCCCTCATCGACGAGCACGGCGCCGCCGCCGTGGCGCACTGACCATCTCAGGGGAGAGAACATGCTGCTCATCGCCTGCCCCTATTGCGGCGAACGCGACGAGACCGAGTTCCACTACGGTGGCCAGGCCCACGTCGCCCATCCCGCCGATCCCGAAGCCCTGACCGACGCCGAGTGGGCCGAATACCTCTTCGTCCGGGCCAACCCCAAAGGCCCCTTCGCCGAGCGGTGGTCACACGCCGCGGGCTGCCGCCGGTGGTTCAACGTGCTCCGGGACACCGCCACCCACCAGATCCTCGCCGTCTACCCCGCGGGCCAGCCGAAGCCGGTGATCGCGTGACCGGCGATCCCAACCGCCTCCCCGAAGGCGGACGCGTCGACCGCTCCGCAGTGCTCCGCTTCACATATGACGGCGTCGAGTACACCGGCCTGCGCGGCGACACCCTCGCCTCCGCCCTGCTGGCGAACGGGACGTCGCACACCGCCCGCAGCCAGTACCGCGACCGGCCGAGAGGAATCGTCGCGGCCGGTGTCGAGGAGACCAACGCCCTGGTCCAGATCGACGGATCGTGCTCGGAGCCGATGCAGCTCGCCACCACGGTCGAACTGTACGACGGTCTGTCCGCGACCGGCCTGTCCGGCCGCGGCCGTCTCGACCCCTCGGCCGACGAGGCCGTCTACGACAAGAAACACGTCCACACCGACGTCCTCGTCGTCGGCGGCGGTCCCGCCGGGCTCGCCGCCGCGGTCGCGGCCAGCCGTTCCGGCGCCCGGGTCGTCCTCGTGGACGACCAGTCCGAACTCGGCGGTGCGCTGCTGAGCGGGCACGAGACGATCGGCGGCCGCCCCGCGCTGGAGTGGGTGGACGAAGTCCAGGCCGAACTGGCCGCCGGACAGGAAGTACGGATCCTCACCCGCTCCACCGCCATCGGCTATCACGACCAGAACTACCTGCTCGTCGTCGAACGCCGCGCCGACCACCTGGCACCGCCGCCGCCGACCGGCGTCTCCCGCCGGCGCCTGTGGCACATCCGGGCCCGGCAGGTGGTGCTGGCGACCGGCGCCCACCAGCGGCCGATCATCTTCGCGGGCAACGATCGACCGGGCGTGATGTCGGCGGCGGCGGTCAGTACTTACGTCAACCGCTACGCGGTTCTGCCCGGCCGCCGGGCCGTCGTCTTCACCACTGACGACTCCGCCTACGCCACGGCGCTGGACCTGATGGCGGCGGGAACGGCGGTGCGCGCGGTCGTCGACACTCGCCCCGAGCCGCCCGCCGGACTGGTGGCCGCCGCCCGCGAAGCCGGGATCACCGTGGTGGCCGGATCGGCGGTCGTGGGAACCCGGGGCGAGGACGGACTGTCGGCCGTCCGGATCGCCGCACTGGCCGCGGACGACTCCCTGCGCGGCCCGGTCCGCGAGCTCGAATGTGATCTGCTCGCCGTATCAGGGGGCTGGAACCCGGCGGTGGAGCTGTGGAGCCAGGCCCAGGGCACGGTTCGGTACGACGAGGCACTGGCCGCCTTCGTCCCCGACCGGTGCGGCCAGCAGGTGGCGGTGGCCGGAGCCGTGAACGGCATCTTCGACCTGGCCGGCTGCCTGCTCGGCGGTTTCGTCGCCGGGGCGGAGGCCGCCACCCGCGCGGGGTTCGAGGCCGCCGTCCCGCCCGCGCCGCCGTATGTGGGCGACGAGCCGCCGTCCCCGCCGCGACCCGTGTGGCTGGTCCCCGGCGAGGAAGGCGACCCCTCGGTCTGGCACGAGCACTTCGTCGATCTGCAACGTGACGCCACCGTCGCGGACGTCCAGCGCGCCGTCCGGGCGGGGATGCGCTCCGTCGAGCACGTCAAGCGGTACACGACCATCGGCACCGCGCACGATCAGGGCAAGGCCTCCGGTGTGAGCGCCACCGGCGTCATCGCCCGGCTGCTCGGCGCCCGGTCACCGGGCGAAGTGGGCACGACCACCTTCCGCGGCCCGTACACGCCTGTCTCCTTCGCCGTGCTCGCCGGCCGGGAGCGCGGTCCGCTGTTCGATCCGGTGCGCACCACGTCCATCCACCCCTGGCACGAGCGCCGCGGCGCGGTGTTCGAGAACGTCGGCCAGTGGAAGCGTCCCAGGTACTATCCGGAGCCCGGCGAGGACATGAACGAAGCGGTGCTGCGGGAATGCGGTGCGGCCCGGAACGGCGTCGCGGTGATGGACGCCTCCACCCTGGGGAAGATCGACGTCGTCGGGCCGGACGCGGGAGTGTTCCTGGACCGCGTCTACACCAACGGCTTCGCCAAACTGGCGGTCGGATCGGCCCGCTACGGGATCATGTGCCGGGCCGACGGCATGGTCTTCGACGACGGCGTGACGCTCCGGCTGGCCGACGACCACTATTTCCTGACGACCACCACGGGCAACGCCGCGGGCGTCATGGACTGGCTGGAGGAGTGGCTCCAGACCGAGTGGCCGGAGCTGAGGGTACGCCTGACCTCCGTCACCGAACAATGGGTCACGGTCGCTGTGGTCGGTCCCCGATCGCGCGAGGTCGTCGCCGTCCTCGCCCCGGATCTGGACGTGGCGAACGACGCGTTCCCGTTCATGACGGCCCGGGAGACGACGCTCGCCGGCGGAGTGCCGGCGCGTGTCTGCCGCATCTCCTTCTCCGGCGAACTCGCTTACGAGATCAACGTGTCCAGCTGGTACGGACTGGCGGTCTGGGAAGCGGTGATGGCCGCCGGGGAGCCGCTCGGCATCACGCCGTACGGCACCGAGACCATGCACGTCCTGCGGGCCGAGAAGGGCTACCCGATCGTCGGGCAGGACACCGACGGCACGGTGACGCCGCGGGACCTGGGCATGGAGTGGATCATCTCCCAGCACAAGCAGTTCGTCGGCAAGCGGTCGCTCCGCCGGGCCGACACGTCCCGTGCCGATCGCCGGCAGCTGGTCGGGCTGCTGCCGCTGGACCCCGCCGAGCTGGTGCCGGAAGGCGCCCAGCTGGTTCCGGAGTCGGCGCTCGCCGAGATCGAAGCCGGGACCGGGCCCGTGCACGCCCTCGGGCACGTCACCTCCAGCTACCGCAGCGCGGCGTTGGGGCGGACGTTCGCCCTGGCGCTCGTCGAGGGCGGCCGGGAGCGGATCGGCCAGACCGTGTACGCGCCCCTGCCCGGTGGGCCGGTCGCGGTCAGGATCGCTGAACCAGTCCTCTACGACCCGAAGGGAACCCGCCGTGACGGCTGACACCCTGCGCCGCAGCCCGCTCGGGCACTTCGCGGAGCGTTTCGCGGAACGTGCGACGGAAGATGTGCGTCTGCGCGAGCTGCCGTTCCTGACCCAGCTCAACGTCCAGCTCGACCCGTCACGAGGATCGGGCGGCGGGGCCGAGCGGGTCGCCGCCGTCCTCGGCGCGCCGTTGCCGACGGTGCCGAACACCGTCTCCGAGGCGAACGGCCTGCGGTCGCTGTGGCTGGGCCCGCAGGAGTGGCTGGTGACCGGGCCGGCCGAGGTCGCGCAGGAAACGACGGCGCTGCTGCGCGCCGCCCTGGACGGTGAGCAGGCGTCGCTGGTGGACGTGTCCGCGAACCGGACGACCCTCGAGCTGTCCGGCCCGGCCGCTCGCGATGTGCTGGAGAAGGGATGCTCGCTCGACCTGCATCCGAGGGCGTTCGGCCCCGGCAGCTGTGCCCAGACGCTGCTGTCGAAGGTCAACGTGGTGCTGCATCAGACGGGCGCCGAGCCCACCTACCACTTGCTGGTGCGGGGCTCCTTCGCGCAGTACCTGGCGGACTGGCTGCTCGACGCGATGGGGGAGTTCCAGGCGATCAGCATTCGATGACGTTCACCGCGAGTCCGCCGCGTGCGGTCTCCTTGTACTTCACCGACATGTCGCGGGCCTTCACCGCGGCCATGCCGTTGTGGCCGTGACCGGTCGCGCCGAGCGAACCGAACAGCTCGGCGCGGACCCGGGCGACCTCGCCCAGCAGCCTCTCCTCGCCGAGCCGTTCGGTGAACATCCGGGCCGCGCGCATCGGCCCCACGGTGTGCGAACTCGACGGTCCGATGCCGATCGAGAACAAGTCGGAGACGCTGGTGGCCACGAGGCGGCGTCTCCCGTCACAGGTGGGCGTAGAGCGGGTACTTCGCGGCCAGCGCGGCGACGCGGGTCCTGAGCGCGGCGGTTGTGCGCTCGTCGAGGTCGGGCTTCAGGGCTTCGGCGATGACGTCGGCGACCTCACGGAAGTCGTCGGCCTGGAAGCCGCGCGTCGCCAGTGCCGGGGTTCCGATCCGCAGGCCGGAGGTGACCATGGGCGGCCGCGGGTCGTCCGGTACGGCGTTGCGGTTGACGGTGATGCCGACCTCGTGCAGACGGTCCTCGGCCTGCCGGCCGTCCAGAGCGCTCGCGCGCAGGTCGACGAGGACCAGGTGGACGTCGGTGCCGCCGGAGACCACCGAGACGCCGGCCTCGGCGGCGTCCGGCTCCAGCAGCCGCGCCGCGAGGATCCGGGCGCCCTCCAGGGTGCGTTCCTGACGCTCTCTGAACTCCGGTGACGCGGCGATCTTGAAGGCGACCGCCTTCGCGGCGATCACGTGCTCCAGCGGCCCGCCCTGCTGGCCGGGGAAGACCGAGGAGTTGATCTTCTTGGCGAGCTCGGCCCTGCTCAGGATCACGCCGCCCCGCGGACCGCCCAGGGTCTTGTGCGTGGTGGTGGTGACGACGTCCGCGTACGGCACCGGCGAGGGGTGCAGACCCGCGGCCACCAGTCCGGCGAAGTGCGCCATGTCCACCATCAGATGAGCCCCGACCTCGTCGGCGATGCGGCGGAAGCCGGGGAAGTCCAGGTGGCGCGCGTGGGCGGACCACCCCGCGACGATCAGTCGGGGCCGGTGCTCCTTGGCGAGGCGTTCGACCTCTTCCATGTCGACCCTGCCGGTCTCCCCGTCCACGTGGTAGGCGGCGACGTGGTAGAGCCGGCCGGAGAAGTTGATCCTCATGCCGTGGGTCAGGTGCCCGCCGTGCGCGAGGTCCAGGCCCAGGATGGTGTCGCCGGGTTCGAGCAGCGCGGCCATGGCGGCGGCGTTGGCCTGGGCGCCGGAGTGCGGCTGGACGTTGGCGTGTTCGGCGCCGAACAGGGCCTTGACCCGGTCGATCGCGATCTGCTCCACCACGTCGACGTGCTCGCAGCCGCCGTAATAGCGGCGGCCGGGATAGCCCTCGGCGTACTTGTTGGTCAGGACCGACCCCTGGGCCGCCATGACGGCCACCGGAGCGAAGTTCTCGGAGGCGATCATCTCCAGGGTGGTCTGCTGGCGGTGCAGTTCGGCGTCGACCGCCGCGGCGATCTCGGGGTCGAGGGAGTGCAGGGTCTGGTCCAGAAGCGTCATGCTCAGCTCCTTGCGGCCTCAGGGATGGGGAGGAGGGTTCTGCGAAGGCGGTTGAACAGTTTGGGCTGGTTGACGCCCAGCACGGCGACCTCGTGTCCGTCCCGGTGGTAGACGGCCACGAAGGAACGGTCGTCCACGGAGCCCTCGACGATCCGCGGTTCGTCGTCCGGGCCGACGTGCCCGGCCAGCTGGATCCGTACCTGGTACTGGTCGGACCAGAAGTAGGGAGGGACGGCGGCGGGCGCCAGGGAGCTGCCCGACAACAGCGTGCGCACCGCGGTCTTCGGTTGTTCGGTCGCGTGGGTCCAGTGCTCGATGCGCGACCGGCGTCCGGTGAAAGGGTCGGGGCAGCTGGCGACGTCGCCCACGGCCACGACGTTCGGAACGCTCGTCGCGCAGCCGCTGTCGCAGACCACTCCGTCGTCGACCTCGACGCCGGAGCCCGCGAGCCAACCGGTCGCGGGGCTGACCCCGACTCCCATGACGACGACGTCCGCGGGGAGCAGCCGGCCGTCACTCAGGCGGACGCCGCCGACCCGGTCCTCGCCGGTGAAGCCGCTGACGCCCACGCCGCAGAGCAGGCGGACGCCGTGGTCGCCGTGCAGGGCGGAGCAGACGCTCCCCATCTCCCGGCCGAGCGCCCGTTCCAGCGGGTGTTCCGCCGCCTCGACGACGGTGACGTCCAGGCCGAGCGCGCGGGCGGTGGAGGCCACCTCCGCGCCGATGAAGCCCGCTCCGATGACGACCACGGCCGGTCGGCCGGTGAGCAGATCGGCGCGCAGCGCCTCGGCGTCGTCCAGCGTGCGCAGCGTGTGGATCCCGCGGAGTCGGTCGCCGCCGGGGATCCTGCGGGGCACGGCGCCGGTCGCGATCACCACGGCGTCGGTCCGGATCTCGCGGCCGTCGTCCAGGTGGAGGGTGCGGTCGTGCGGGTCGAGCCGGAGCGCGCAGCGGCCGAGGAGCCAGCGTGCGTCCAGGTCCTGATACTCCTCCGCGGTGGCCAGTGCGAGCGCGTCCGCGTCCATCCCGCCCCTGAGGAACTCCTTGGACAGGGGCGGGCGGTCGTACGGCTCGTGGCGTTCCGCGCCGACCACGGTGAGCGAGCCGTCGTAGCCTTCGGCGCGAAGCCGGCGGACCGCGCTCCAGCCCGCCAGCGAGGCCCCGACGACGGTGACCGACCTCATGCCGGCTCGCCGACCGTGATGTGCAGGCGGATCTCGCCGTCCTCGACGGTGACCCGGTGGGTCCGCAGGGCCGCCTTGGCCGGCGGGCAGGTGGGGATGCCCGTCCGCAGGTCGAAGGCCGACGCGTGCAGGGGGCACTCGACGAGGCAGCCCTCGAGCCAGCCGTCGGCCAGCGAGGCGTCCTGGTGGGTGCAGGTGTCGTCCACGGCGTAGACGGTGCCGTCGGCGTTGAACACGGCGACCGGGGCCGGCACGTCGTTCGTCACGCGGACCGCCTCGCCCGGAGGGAGGTCTTCGATGCGGCACACCGTGATCATGGGAACCTCCGACTGAGGCGAGCGTGTAGCGTAATACACAACTCGATGCGGTATACGCAACAGATGGTCTCGGCTGTCCGGAGGGTTGTCAAGACTCGCCTCCGGCCGGTCCGGCCGGGCCGATGCCGCCTCACGAGGGCGCCGGAGAGCGCATAATGTTGCGTCATGGGCAACAGTGAGCAGTCCCCGGTCCAGTCCGTCGACCGGGCGGTGACCATCCTGGAGCTGCTGGCACGGCAGGGGGACACCGGCGTCACCGAGATCGCCGCGGAACTCGGGGTGCACAAGTCGACGGCCTTCCGGCTCGCCGCGGCCCTGGAGAAGCGCGGCCTGGTGGAGCAGCCGGGAGAGCGCGGGAAGTACCGCCTGGGGCTGGGGCTGGTCCGGCTCGCGGGAGCCGCGACCGTGCGGATGGACCTGACCCAGCAGAGCCGGCCGGTCTGCGAGCGGCTCGCCGTGGACGTCGCGGAGACCATCAACGTGGCGATCCTCGACGCGGACGCCGCCGTCAACGTCGACCAGGTGCTCGGCCCGTCGGCGATCACCACGCACAACTGGGTCGGCCAGCGCACCCCGCTGCACGCCACCTCCAGCGGCAAGGTGCTGCTGGCCCACCTGCCGCCCGCGGCGCTCGACGCGCGGCTCGCGGCGCCGCTGGAACGGTTCACGGCGCGTACGGTGACCGACGTCAAGGTCCTGCGGAAGGAGCTGGAGCGGGTCCGGCTGGAGGGCTACGCGTGCACCGTCGAGGAGCTGGAGGAGGGGCTCAACGCCGTCGCCGCGCCGGTCTTCGCCGACAACCGCCAGGTCGTCGCCGCGATCAGCGTGTCCGGTCCGTCGTTCCGGCTCACCGAGGAGCGGCTGGCGCAGGTGGCCGGCGCGGTGCGCGCCGCCGCGGCCGAGGTCTCGGCTCGGCTCGGCTACGTCGCGACCGGCTGAGGACCCCGCGCTGCCGCGCGGTCCTCAGCCGGTGTTCCCGGGTTCTCAGGCCGGGTCGAGCGCGAGGCCGTCGCCGGCCGCCGGCTGCGCCGTCGGGCCCGTCGTGCGGCGGTAGCGCAGGTAGAGCCCGAGACCCACCGCGGCGATCACGGTGGTGAACACGATGGCGCCCCACTGGAAGTACCAGTGGTCGCTTCCGTAGACGGCCGCCCGGGGCCAGGCGAGGTTGACGGTCATGGCGGCGCCGTAGAGCACCGCGACGAGGTTGGTCAGCAGCCCCCAGCGCCCGAGGCTGAAGTACGGACCGTGGTCGGAACGGGGCCACTCGCCGCGCAGCCGGTGCAGCAGCATCGGTCCGGTGACCATCAGGTAGGGGATGTAGAACAGGATGATGGCGACCGACGTCAGAATGTAGAAGACCCGCTGGTTGCCGATGTTGACCAGCAGCAGCGCGATCGTCAGCACACCGGTCAGCACGGCCGGCACGACGGGTGTCTTGGAGCGCGGTGAGACCTTCGCGATGGCGGCGCCGAACGGGAGCCGCCCGTCGCGGGCCATGGAGAACAGCAGCCGGATGGCCGCGGTCTGCACAGCCAGACAGCACACGGTGACGGCGATCGCCGAACAGACCAGGAACACGTCGCCCAAGCCGTTGCCGAGGGTGGACTTGACGAGGTAGGGCATGCCCAGCGTGCCGAGCTCCTGCGCCTTGATGTTACCCACCGCCATCATCCCGACGAGCATCAGCAGCCCACCGGCGAGGAAGGCGGCGGACAAGGCGCGGATGATCGCGCGCGGGGCGTGCCGGCGCGGCTCCCTGGTCTCCTCCGCCAGCGAGCCGGCGGTGTCGAACCCGTAGAAGACGTAGGCGCTCATGATCGAGGCGACCAGGAAGGCGCCGAGATACCCCCAGGAGTGGCCGGAGCCGGTGCTCTGGGCGTGCAGCACGACCTGCGGTCCGCGGCGGATGTGCACGGCCAGCATGACGATCAGCAGCGTGACGGCGATCAGCTCCACCGCCACCCCGAAGTTGTTGATCTTCGCCATCAGCCGCACGCCCACGATGTTCACCACCGTCGTGAACACCACCAGGCCCAGGGCGAGGATGATCGCGTTCTTGGCGCCGTTCGGCGTGGCGGTCAGCCCGGCGTCATCGGCCCCGCCGACGATCTGGAAGGCCAGGGACACCTGCGGCAGGATGATCTGGTAGGCGACGGCCACCGCGGCGGCGGTCACGACGGCGCCGATCGCCATGATCCAGCCGGCCATCCACGAGGTGACGGGCCGGGCGATCTGCTTCGACCACTGGTACACCCCGCCGGCGAGCGGGAACTGCCCGGCCATCTCGGCGAAGCACAGGGCCACGGCGAGCTGGCCGAGGAAGACCAGCGGCCACGACCAGATCATGGCCGGTCCCCCGGAGGCGAAGCCGAAGCCGAAGAGCTGGAACACGCCGGTCATGATCGAGATGTAGCTGAAGCCGGCGGCGAAGCTGGAGAAGGAGCCGAGGGAGCGGTGCAGCTCCTGGCGGTAGCCGAAACGGGCGAGGTCGTCGCTGTCGCCGCCGGGCGGGGGCGCGGTATCCGGACTGATGGTTCCCGGGTTGCTCATGGTCGCTCCATGGTCGCGATGGTCGGGATCGTCGGGATCGTCGGGAGGGGGATACGGGGAAGTGCGCAGAAGGGGGAAGGGGAGGACGGGCATCGGCGTGGCCGGCCGTTCGTGCGTCAGCCGGCGAACCAGCGCTGCGGCGCGGGGTCCAGCGTGCGCCAGACGTGCTTCGTTTCCTGATATTCGCGCAGGCCGGTGGGGCCGAGTTCCCGGCCGGTGCCGGACTGCTTGAAGCCGCCCCACTCGGCTTGTGGCACGTAGGGGTGGTAGTCGTTGATCCAGACGGTGCCCAGGCGCAGCCGGGCCGCGACCCGTTCACCGCGCGCCGCGTCCCGGGTCCACACGGCGCCCGCGAGGCCGTAGGGGGTGTCGTTCGCGAGCGCCACCACCTCGTCCTCGTCGTCGAACACCTCGATGGTGAGCACCGGGCCGAACACCTCCTCGCGCACGACCGTCATGCCGGCGTGGCACTCGTCGAGGACGGTCGGCCGCAGGAAGAACCCGTTCTGGAGCTCCGGCTCGGTGGGCCGGACTCCACCGGCCCGCAGCACCGCGCCCTCGGCGAGGGCGCCGGCCACGTGGCGCTCGACCTTCTCCCGGTGCGCGGCCGAGATCAGGGGCCCGGTCTCGGTCCCCTTGGTGAAGCCGTCGCCGAGCCGGATGAGGTCGGCACGCCGGGCGAGTTCCGCGGTGAACCCGCCGTGCAGGCTGCGGTGCAACAGCAGTCTGGAACCTGCTGAGCACACCTGGCCGGAGTGCAGGAACGCCGCCGTGAGGGCGAAGTCCACGGCGGCGTCGAGGTCGGCGTCGGGGAACACGATGTTCGGGTTCTTGCCGCCGAGTTCGAGGGCGACCCTCTTGACGGTCTCGGCGGCCGAGCGCATCACCGAGCGGCCGCTGACCGCCCCGCCGGTGAACGACACGAGATCCACGCTGGGATGCCCCGCGAGCACCGCGCCGACGGTACCGCCGCCCAGGACGAGGTTGGCGGTGCCGCTGGGAGCTCCGGCCTTGTCCAACAGCTCGTGGAGCAGTTCGAACAGGCGGATGGTGGTCAGCGGTGTCAGCTCACTGGGTTTGGCGACCACCGTGTTCCCGGCCGCCAGCGCGGGGGCGAGCTTCCAGGTGATCTGCAGCAGGGGATAGTTCCAGGGCGTGATCAGAGCGCAGACGCCGACCGGCTCGTGCACCACCTGGCTGATCGCCCCCGGTCGCCCGGTGTCCACCGGGCGTGGGGTGTCCGTGGTCGACAGGGCCGCGTAGTAGCGCAGCACCGCGGTGGAGTCGTCGACGTCGGTCTGGCTCTCGACCAGGGTCTTGCCGGTGTCGAGGGTCTCCAGCCGGGCGAGCTCCGCACGGTGCTCCTGGAGCGCGTCGGCCAGCCCGGTGAGGATGGCGGCTCGGTGCGCGCCGGAGGCCGTGGACCAGGCGCCGGCGTCGAACGCGGCGCGGGCGGCCCGCACCGCGCGATCCGCGTCCCCGGCCGAAGCCTCGGCGACGGTGGCTATCACGGACGCGTCGAAGGGGTTGACGATCTCCCGGCTGCCGTCGTTCTCGGCGGGTGACCACGTGCCGTCGATGAGGAGCAAGGGGACGCCTCCTTCTCGGAGTTGCGCTATGCGATACTCGCGCCTTTATGCGCAACGGTTGCGCCGAGTATGGAAGTGGTCACGGGTGCTGTCAAGGGCCCGGTGCGCCGCCGCCGAGGGGCTCTTGACAGGGCTCACCCCCAGCTCCAGTCTGTTCCTTAATACGCACCATCTTTCGTATCGTGCAACTCAGCAACTCGGCGCTCCCTCATTGAGAGGACGATTCCGTTGCCAGTCCACCCGAAAGTCGTGATCATCGGTGCCGGGATCGTGGGCTGCGCGCTGAGCGACGAGCTCACCGCGCGCGGCTGGACCGACGTCACCGTGCTGGAACAGGGCCCGCTGTTCGCGGCCGGCGGTTCCAGCTCCCACGCCCCCGGCCTGGTCTTCCAGACGAACGCGTCCAAGACCATGACGGAGTTCGCCTCCTACACCGTGCGCAAGTACTCCTCCCTGACGTTGGACGGAAAGTGGTGCTTCCAGCAGGTGGGCGGCCTCGAAGTCGCCACCACGCCGGAACGCCTGGCCGAGCTGAGCCGCAAACACGGCCTGGCGACCGCGTGGGGCGTCCACAGCGCACTGCTCGACCCCGAGCAGTGCGCCTCCCTGCACACCCTGCTCGACCCGAGCCGGGTGCTCGGCGGCTTCCACGTGCCCACCGACGGACTGGCCAAGGCGCTTCGGGCCGGTGAGGCGCAGGCCCGGCGGGCGATCGACCGCGGCGCCCGTTTCCTGGCCCGCCACACCGTCATCGGCGTCGAATCGGCGAACGGCCGCGTCACCGGCGTCCGTACGGACCAGGGGTCCTTCCCCGCCGACGTGGTCGTCTCCTGCGCCGGCTTCTGGGGCCCGGAGGTCGGCAAGCTGGCCGGCGTGTCCGTCCCGCTGTTGCCGCTGGCCCATCAGTACGTGAAGACCACTCCGCTGTCCGTGCTCGCGGGCGTCAACGCCGAGGAACTGGAAGCCTCCAAGCCGATCCTGCGACACCAGGACCGCGACCTCTACTACCGGGAACACGGCGACCGGATCGGCATCGGCTCCTATGCCCACCGCCCGATGCCCGTCGACCTCGGCGACATCCCCCACCCCGAAGCCGGCGCGCCCCTGATGCCCTCGATGCAGCCCTTCACCCCGGAGGACTTCGAGCAGTCCTGGGAGGACAGCAAAGCTCTCCTCCCGGCGCTCGCCGGAGCGAAGGTGGAGGAGGGCTTCAACGGCATCTTCTCCTTCACCACCGACGGGTTCCCGCTGATGGGCGAAGCACCGGAGCTCCGCGGCTTCTGGCTCGCCGAGGCGGTGTGGGTGACGCACTCCGCGGGCGTGGCCAAGGCGATGGCGGAATGGCTGGTCGAGGGCACCCCGCGCACCGACGTCCACGAATGCGACATCAACCGCTTCGAGCCGATGCAGCTGGCGCCGACCTATGTCCGGCAGCGTGGTGCCCAGAACTTCATCGAGGTCTACGACATCATCCATCCCCTCCAGCCGATGGAAGAGCCGCGTCCGCTGCGGTTGAGCCCCTTCCACTCCCGGCAGCGCGAACTGGGCGCCTTCTTCCTGGAGGCGTCGGGATGGGAGAGGCCGCACTGGTACGAGGCGAACGCCGCGCTGCCCGGCATCGAGGAGATCCCCGGCAGGGGAGCGTGGGCCTCGCGGTACTGGTCGCCGATCGCCGGCGCCGAGGCTCTGGCCACCCGCGAGCGGGTCGCGTTGTTCGACATGACAGCGCTGAAGCGGCTGGAAGTCTCCGGGCCGGGCGCGCTGGGCTTCCTCCAGCGGCTGACCACCAACCAGCTCGACAAAGCCGTCGGCTCGGTCACCTACACCCTTCTGCTCGACGAGACCGGGGGCGTACGCAGCGACCTGACAGTGGCCAGACTCGCCGAGCACACGTTCCAGATCGGCGCCAACGGCAATCTCGACCTCGACTGGTTCACCCGGCACCTCGACGCGGACGGCTCGGACGGTTCGGACGGCTCGGGCGGCTCGGGCGGCTCGGGCGGCTCGGACGGCTCTGTCCACGTCCGCGACATCACCGCCGGCACCTGCTGCCTCGGCGTCTGGGGTCCGCTCGCCCGCGATCTGGTGCAGCCGCTCACCAGCACGGACTTCTCCCACAAGGGGTTCGGCTACTTCAAGGCCAAGCAGGCCCACCTCGGCCACGTACCCGTCACCGCCATGCGCCTGTCCTACGTCGGCGAGCTCGGCTGGGAGCTGTACACCACGGCGGACCTGGGCGCCAAGCTGTGGGACACCCTCTGGGCCGCGGGAAAGAAGCTGGGAATCCTCGCCGCCGGACGCAGCGCCTTCAACAGCATGCGCCTGGAGAAGGGCTACCGCTCCTGGGGCACCGACATGACCACCGAACACAACCCCTACGAGGCCGGACTCGGCTTCGCCGTCCGCATGGACAAGGGCGACTTCGTGGGACGCGAAGCGCTCGTGGGCGTGTCGGAGCAGACGGTGGCTCGGCGGCTGACCTGCCTGGTGCTCGACGATCCGCAAGCGGTCGTCATGGGCAAGGAGCCGGTCTATGTCGACGGCGCCCCCGCGGGATACGTGACCAGCGCGGCCTACGGATACAGCGTCGGCGCGTCGATCGCCTACGCCTGGCTGCCCAGCGCGGCCGCGGCGGCCGGTACCCGAGTGGAGGTGGAGTATTTCGGCGAACTGCTCTCCGCCACCGTCTCCGAGGAACCGTTGTTCGACCCGGCGATGGCCCGCATCCGCCGCTGACCAAGCGCTCGCCGACGCGTCCCGCCTGCGAACCGCTCCAGATCTCCCGACGCCCTGTTCATACAGTGAAAGGCACCGTGCAGTGACCGAGACCGAGCTTCCCTCCAGCCTGATCCCCACCCTGCCCGGCTCCTCCTACACCGACCCGCAGATCTTCGCCCTCGAACAGGAGATGATCTTCGAGCGGATGTGGTTCTGCGCCGCCCGGTCCTCGGACCTGGACACGCCGGGCAAGTTCCAGACCGTCCAGGTGGGCCGCGAAAGCGTACTGGTCGCCCGATCCCGCGACGGCGGCGTCAACGCGTTCCTCAACATCTGCCGGCACCGCGGCGCACGTCTGTGCACCGAGGAAAGCGGCGAGGTCAAGCGCGCCTTCCAATGCCCCTACCACGCCTGGACCTACGGCCTCGACGGCAAGCTCGTCGCCGCGCCGAACCTGACCAGCATGCCGGACGTCGACCGCACCACCTACGGCCTGCTGCGCGTCCACGTGCGCGAATGGCTCGGCTACGTCTGGGTGTGCCTGGCGCAGGAGCCGCCGTCCTTCGAAGACGACGTCGTCGCGGCGGCCACCGAGCGCCTCGGCGACGCCGAGGCCATCAAGCGCTACCAGGTCGAGGGACTGGCCGTGGGCCGCCGCATCCGCTACGACGTCAAGGCCAACTGGAAGCTGATCGTCGAGAACTTCATGGAGTGCTACCACTGCGCGACGATCCACCCGGAGCTCACCGAGGTCCTGCCGGAGTTCGCCGACGGCTACGCCGCTCAGTACTACGTGGGCCACGGCGCGGAGTTCGGCGGCGAGATCCAGGGCTTCACCGTCGACGGCGGCGAGGGAGTCGACCGGATCCCGACCGTTTCCGAGGACCAGGACCGCCGCTACTACGCGATCACCGTCAAGCCGCAGGTCTTCATCAACCTCGTCCCGGACCACGTGATCGTCCTGCGGATGTATCCGCTCGCCGCCGATCACACCGTCGTCGACTGCGACTGGCTCTTCCTCCCCGGCGTGGTGGACTCCGGGCAGGACGTCAGCCGCTCGGTGGAACTGTTCCACCGCGTCAACACGCAGGACTTCGACGCCTGCGAGCGCTGCCAGCCGGCCATGGATTCCCGCGGCTACCGCGACGGCGGCGTGCTGGTGCCGAGCGAGCACCACATCGCGGCGTTCCACGAGTGGGTGAACGACCGTCTGCGCGGATGACGCAGCCCGCCCCGGACCGCGTGCGTCCGGCACTCCCCACCACCCCGTCGACAGGAAGGCTCGGTTCCATGTCCCAGAAGGTCAACGCCGTCATCGCCGGCGGCAAGGGCGCGCCGGTGCGCATCGAGACGATCATCGTCCCGGACCCCGGCCCCGGCGAGGCGGTGGTGGCGGTCCAGGCGTGCGGGGTGTGCCACACCGACCTCCACTACCGGGAAGGCGGCATCAACGACGACTTCCCGTTCCTTCTCGGCCACGAGGCCGCCGGAGTGGTGGAGTCGGTCGGGGAAGGCGTCACCGAGGTGGCGCCCGGCGACTTCGTGATCCTCAACTGGCGCGCGGTATGCGGTCGGTGCCGCTCCTGTCTGCGGGGACGGCCCTGGTACTGCTTCAACACCCACAACGCCACGCAGAAGATGACCCTCGACAACGGAACCGAGCTCTCACCGGCGCTGGGCATCGGCGCCTTCGCCGAGAAGACGCTGGTCGCCGCCGGACAGTGCACGAAGGTGGACCCCGCCGCCTCACCGGCGGCCGCGGGCCTGCTGGGCTGCGGCGTGATGGCCGGTCTCGGCGCCGCGATCAACACCGGCGGCGTCAGCCGCGGCGACTCGGTCGCGGTGATCGGCTGCGGCGGCGTCGGCGGCGCCGCGATCGCCGGCTCCCGCCTGGCCGGGGCGGCGAAGATCATCGCCGTGGACGTCGACGACCGCAAGCTCGAAGGCGCGCGCCGGCTCGGCGCCACCCACACCGTCGACTCCCGGAGCATCGACGCGGTCGCCGCCATCCGCGATCTGACCGGCGGCTTCGGCGCCGACGTCGTCATCGACGCGGTGGGCCGTCCAGAGACCTACAAGCAGGCCTTCCACGCCCGCGACCTGGCCGGCACAGTGGTCCTGGTCGGCGTGCCCACCCCGGAGATGACCCTCGAACTCCCGCTGCTGGACGTCTTCGGCCGCGGCGGCGCGCTGAAGTCGTCCTGGTACGGCGACTGCCTGCCCAGCCGCGACTTCCCGACGCTGATCGACCTGTACCTCCAGGGACGTCTGGACCTGGACGCGTTCGTCAGCGAGACGATCGGCCTGGAGGACGTCGAGGAGGCCTTCGCCCGCATGCACCGCGGCGAGGTCCTGCGCTCCGTGGTGGTCTTCCCATGATCCAGCACCTGGTCACCTCCGGAACGTTCACCCTGGACGGCGGTCGCTGGGACGTCGACAACAACGTCTGGATCGTCGGCGACGACCGGGAAGTGGTGGTGATCGACCCGGCCCACGACGCCGACGCCATAGCGGCGGCCGTGGGGGAGCGTACGCTGCTCGCCATCCTGTGCACCCACGCCCACAACGACCACATCAACGCCGCCCCGGACCTTGCCGACCGCACCGGCGCACCCGTCCTCCTCCACCCCGACGACCGAGTCCTGTGGAAACAGACCCATGTCGAAGACGACCCGGACGACGATCTCCCCGACGGGGCGGTACTCGAGGTCGCCGGCATCGAGATACGCGTCCTGCACACTCCTGGCCACACGCCCGGCGGCGTATGCCTCTATGCACCCGCGCTAAGCACTGTCTTCACAGGAGACACGCTCTTCCACGGCGGACCGGGCGCCACAGGGCGCTCGTTCTCCGACTTCCCCACCCTCGTCGGCTCGATCCGCGACCGGCTGCTCACGCTGCCCGAGGCGACCGCGGTCCACACCGGCCACGGCGATCCGACCACGATCGGCGGGGAGGCCCCCCACCTGGAGGAGTGGATCGCCCGCGGCTGGTGATCAGGGCTCACTTCGCGGCGTCGGCCCGGTGTCCGTGGCCTGGTGTCCGTGGCCGGCTCGGGCTCTTCGCCGTCGCCGATCGCCAAGAAGGCCGGTCCGCGAACCGTCGAGGTTCGCGAACCGGCCCGGTAGTGCGTCTTCCTAGCGCGCGGGGCGGATCAGGTCGTGGTCATCCCTGACGCCGTCACGCAGCTCGCTGTACTGCGATCCGGATCCGGTGGACGCCGAGCGCGCCGACGCCGCCGGCACCGTGGCCGGCGGAACCTCGTCCGAGCACACGGTGCCCGCCTTCGGAAGCGTCAGGTCGGCCAGGTAGCTCGCGACCGCGTCGGTCACGCACGCGCTCCTGCCGAAGGCCGTGTGTCCTTCGGCGTCGAACGTCAGCAGCCTGGCGTTGTCGAAGGTCCTCGAAAGGGCGACGGCGTCCTGGTAGGGCGTGTCCGGGTCGTGGGTGGTGCCGATGACGAGGATCGGTGCGGAGCCCGCGGCCCGGTAGGACCCGCCGTAGCGGCTGACCCGCTCGACCGGCCACTGGACGCAGGCCGGAGCGCTGTTCTGGTCGTACATCGGCGGCGCGTAGGCCCAGGGCGCGCCGAGCAGCGGGGCCTCGTCGGCGCTGGCGGTGACGTGCCGCTCCAGCTTGCTCAGACTGGTCGGGAAGTCCCGGTCGTTGCAGGAGACCACCGTGTTGGGGTTGAGCTGGTCGTAGCTGGCCGGGGACGGCGGCCTGAGCAGGAAACTGTTCGGATCGCGCTGCTGCGCCTGGTGCAGGGCCTGGCCGAACGAAGGCCAGATCACCTTGCCCGCGTCCATGTTGAACAGGAGGCGGTAGGCCAGGGTGAAGCCGTTCGCCTTCTTGCCGGTGGGCAGCTGGACGGGATTGGCGTCCAGATCGCTCTTGAGAGCGGTGAAGGCGGCCCGGGGGTCGCCGTCGCCGAACCCGCACTGCGTCTGGTTCTGGGCGCACCAGTCGAGGAAGTCGTCCATCGCCGCGTCCAGTGCGACGTACTGCGGCTCGTCGTAGGCGTACGGCTGGTCCGCGTAGTGCTTCGGGTCGTAGGCGCCGTCCAGCGCCATGGCACGGACCCTGTGGGGGAACATGGCCGCGTAGACGGTGCCGACGTAGGTGCCGAACGACCGGCCGTAGAACGTGAGTTGCTGCTCGCCGAGAGCCTGGCGGAGCAAGTCGATGTCACGGGCGACGTACTGCGTGCCGAACAGGCCGGCGGTGTCGCCGAGCTTGGTCACACAGTTCTGGTCGAAGTCCGCGGCCACCTTGACGGCCGTGTCGAAAGCGTCCGGGCCGGGGACTCCCTTGGTCGCGGCGACAGCCGCGTCGTACTGGTCGTCGCTGTAGCACTCGACCTGCGAGCTGGTGCCGATCCCCCGGGGATCGAAGCTGACGACGTCGAACCGGTCGCGCAGGGCGCTCGGCAGGTCCGCGTAGTTGTCACGCGCGAAGCTCAGGCCACTGCTACCCGGGCCGCCGGGCTCCATCCACAGGGTGCCCACGCGCTGGGCCGGGTCCGCGGCCCGGTGCCGGATCATGTGCAGGGTGATGGTGCGGCCGTGGGGGTCGCGGTAGTCCAGCGGCACGGCCGCATCGCTGCATTCGAAGCCGCCGGTGCAGTCCGACCAGCTGAGTACCGGAACCGGTGCTCCGTTCCCCTGCGGCGTGGACGGGCTGGCCGCCGCGATCGAGGTTGCCGCCCCGCTGATCAGGGTCGCGGCGGCCAGGATCGCGGTGAGCCGTCGTCCGGTGCGGTTGTGGGTATGCGTATCAAGGTTCGGTCGAGGCTGGCCGAGGTCCGGCATGTCGGCCGCTCGCACGTCATCGATGGTCAAGGAACAACCCTTCTTCCCGTTGGCCGGCTGCGATCACCGGCGTGACCACTGTATGTCAGACCATGTATTCAGTGCGCCGGAAGTCGGGCGTGGTCGGGAAATGGCAGGAGTCCGCCACTCGCGTTGAGCGGTGCTGGGATCGTGCGGCCCAATGCCGTCAGCTCGTAACTGACGCTCGGTGGTGCGGTGGGATGGAACGCACTGACAAGTGCGTGCCGGTTGAGTGGCCGCCTACTGGCTTTCGAGGATCCTCTTCAGCACCGTGAGGTTCTTGGCGACCGCGTGTTTGACCGGGGCGCCGCCGATCGCCGCGATGGGCTTGAGGGCCCCAGGCGCAGTGAGATGGAAGACGTTCACGAGCCGAGTGGTGTACCGGTCGAGCGGCGTCAGTTGATAGGAGGTGGTTCCGGTGAACGGGCCGAAGTCGCCCTCCATGGTCAAGAGCTTCGGCGGCTCGTACGCGGTGATGCGAAAGTGCTCCTCGGCCGGACGCGGGATCGTCCGGGTCTGGCGGTAGGTCGCACCGACACTGATCGGCCCGGGGGACGTCTTCTCGGTGTGGCTGAGCGCGTAGTTCCAACGCGGCAGGTTCTCGGGCTGCGCGAGATAGGCGAATACATCGTCGACCGGCGCGTTGATGCTCAGAGTGTTGTCGAATCGCATGGTTCTACCTTCCGTGGTGATGTGGCCGGTTGATGTCAGGCCGCTGTCAGCCGAGATCAAGGCGCTTGTTCAGGGCCTCTCCGGAGGGCAGGGCATCGATGAGGTTGTGCAGGAACGCGAGAACCGCATCGGTGTCCAAGTCCTGGGCGGCGCCGTCGATGAAGCTGTAGAGGTCCTCCTCGATCCCGGCGATCGCGGTGGCCAGGCGTTCGCCCTCGGGAGTGAGAGTGAGCTGGAGGTAACGGCGGTCTTCGGCGTCGGTGCGGCGCTCGACCAGCCCGGCCGCGACGACCCGTTCGACCAGCCGGCTGGGGTTGGTGCCGCTCTCGCACACCAGGAGCTGCCCGAGCCCGTTGAGGGTCAAGGTGCCGTGCTGCTGAAGCAGACGCAGCACCTCGGCCTGCGACGCGGTGATGCCATGGGGTTTGAGGGCCTGGGCCAGCAGACGGTTGCCTTCGCGCTGGGCTGCCAGGATCGCGAACCGCAGATGTTCGGCCTTACGCATCGGCGGGCTCCCGGGCACCGGACAGGCAGGGGATGAAGACGAGTGTCGGGGAAGCTGCGTTCACGAGGAATACATTACACGACACATGTGTCATGACATATGTAAGCTGGGTCACACTCTCCGGTGGCGCGGTGAGTCGGTCAGTGGATGTCGGCTGCGACGATGACGCCGTTCTTGACGGTGTACGTGCCGGCGAAGAACTTGTGGGTTCCGTCGGTCTGTGTAGCGTCCAGCTGGATCGTCACGACGTCGCCGGACGTCGCGATGATCGTGACGTTGTCCGAGCTGGTGGTGGCGAACCCCTGCACGAACGAGTCGTACGACCCGCCCTGCAGGTTCTTGCCGCCGAGCGCCCAGGCCAGGGCGTAGTCGTGCGCGTTGATCGCGGCGAAGTACTGCTGGACGACCGTCTGGGGACTGCTCGCGCTGGTGGTCGGCGGTGGCGGCGCCGCCGGCGTGGTCGGGGCGGCCGGCGTGGGCGTCGCGCCGGCCGTCGGCGGGGAGGTGGCCGGCGGCTGCCCGTTCCCGATCTGCCACTCACCGGTGGCGCTCTGCGCGCCGATGATGGTGAACTGCGTCTGCGCGATCTTGTCACCGGCCGGGACGGCGAACGTGACGAACCCCAGGGCCGTATCCCCGGGGGCGAGGTTCACGCTGGCAGGCATCTGTGCCCCGGCAGCCGTCGCCGTCACGATCTCAAGCTGCATGGTCTGCCCGGCGGCGTCCTTCGCGGAGATCTCCGCCAGCGGAGCGTCCTGATACGGCCCGGTCCCCGAGTTCACGATCCGGAACTGGATGGATTCGAACCGGTCGCCCGCGGGCGGCGTTTCGTACGGGTTGCTCGGCGCATCCGGGTCGACGACTTTCGTCACGGTCACCGCGATGTTCTTCCCGGTCGTGCTGTCCGAGAGCTCGATGGTGTCACCGACGCCCGCTTTCCTATCCGACGGCGCGGACGATGTGGGCGGTGTGGTGGCCGTCGACGAAGTCTGCGCCGGGGCGGTGGACACATGGGACGAAGACCCACAGCCGACCGCCAGCACGGAGACCCCGACGGAAGTCACGGCGACGATGCCCGAGCGCTTCATGCGACACCCCTCCTCGAGAGTTCGCATTCATGCCGAGTGGGACACTCGCTCCTTCAAAGTCTGGTACCGCCGACCAGGCGCTGGTGTGATGCCTCACCAGGGCTTCCGCCATGTAGGTGATAGTGGCGTATCCGCGACGGCACGGCCACGTGACGCCGCCGGGGACGCCCACGGCCTGGCCGCCTCAAGCGGTGAAGCGCTCGACGTAGCGCCGTTGCCAGGGCGTTTCGACGGCGTGCGGGTCGTAGTGCCGACGCACGAAGGCCACCGCCTGGCCGGGCGGGATCCCGTCGAGAACGGCGATGCACGCCAACGCGGTGCCGGTTCGTCCGCGGCCGCCCGCACAGGCGACTTCGACGCGCTCGTCCCCGGCCCGATTCCAGATCTCGACGAAGACCTCCCTGGCCAGGACGCGATCGGCGGGCAGCCGAAAGTCGGGCCAGCGCACCCACCGGCTGTCCCACGCGACCGCAGGCGGCGGTTTTCCCAGAAGATAGACGCCGAAGTTCGGCGTTGCTCCTGGCGGCAGGGGTCTGCGGAGGCCGCGACCCCGCACCGAGCGACCGGACGGCAAGCGCAGAATGCCGGCGTCGGAGACGTCCCACAACTCAGCCATGGAGCCAGTGTGACCGGGCGCCTCGCCCCGGCGCCGGGCGCCTCTCCGCGGGCGCCGAGCACCTCGGCCATAGACCGAGCACCTCGCCCCGACGCCGAGCCTCTCGCTGACGCCGAGCACCTCGCCCGACGCCGAGCGTCTCGCCGAAAGTCGACGCGACCCGCTGGATCCGCCGGCGTCGAGCCGGCCATAGCGTGCCGCGATCGCCGGGTTCGGCGATCTCCCGCCCACAGCGCGACGCCGCGGCCCCAACGCCCGCTCTCCCAGGTGGCCACCGGCATGCCGGGCCCCGTCATCGGTGGCTGGCACAATTCGTCATGTGATCCCAGCCGGTGCGAAGACGACGCGCGACCTGCGTCGCCGCAGTCGTGCCGCCCTCCTGTCGTCGGTCTATCTCGGGCAGGCGGCGAGCCGGCCGGAGCTGGTGCGGCTCACGGGGATGAGTTCGGCGGCGGTCAGCAACGTCGTCACCGGGTTGATCGCCGACGGGCTGGTGGCCGAGGCCGGGTCGGTGGACTCCAACGGCGGGCGGCCGCGGACCGTGCTCGCGGCCCGGCCCGGATTCGGTCACGTCGTCGGGGTGGACATCGGGGAGACCCACATCCAGGTGGTGCTGTTCGACTGGACGCTGTCCACGCTGGCCACCACCACGCACGAGATCCGCGTCGGACGGCTCGACCCGGAGGTCGTGGTGCGTCTGGTCGTGTCCGGGGTCCGATCGCTGCTGGACACCACCGGGGTCGCCTCGGAGGGGCTGCTCGGCATCGGGGTCGGCGTGCCGGGTTCGGCGCAGGAGGGGGAGCGGGGCGTCGTCCACGCCCCGACGCTCGGGTGGTCCGGCGTGCCGCTGGGCGACGTGCTGCGGGCCGAGCTCGACGTGCCGATCCTCATCGACAACTGCGCGCGCACCCTGGGACAGGCGGAAGCCTGGCGCGGCGCCGGCCGGGAGGCCCGGCGCGCCGTCGTCGCGCTGTGGGGCGTCGGGGTCGGAGCCGCGATCGCGGTGGGTTCGACCCCTGTCACGATCGGGTCCAGTGCGACCAGCGAGTGGGGCCACGCGGTCATCGCCGTCCGGGGTCGCGCGTGCCGCTGCGGGTCGCGCGGGTGTCTGGAGGCGTACGTCGGCGCGACCGCGATCCTCGACGCCTATCTCGAGCACCCGGCCGCGCGCCCCTTCACCCAGGACGGGACCGAGGCGCGGATGGCGGAGCTCGTCCGGCGCTCGGCGCCCGGGGACGACGAGGCGGCCGCCGCGACGCTCGACGACGTCGCCGAGTACCTGGGCATCGGGGTCGCCAACCTCGTCAATCTGATCAACCCCGACCAGGTGATCCTGGCCGGCTGGGTCGGCGAGCTGCTCGGACCGCTGCTGCTGCCGGCGATCCGGGCCGCCGCGCAGCGCCACGCGCTGTCCTACCTGTTCGACCAGACCCGCATCGGCCTGGGTGAGCTGGGGTCCGGCGCCGTCGCGCTCGGGGCCGCGACTCTTCCGGTCGCCCGGTTGCTGGCGACCGGCGGCCGGCCCGAGGACTGACTCCGTCAGAGTCCTGATCCACCCCGCGCCGCCGGCGAACCTGGCTTCCGGCTCGGTCTCCACCGCGGCGCGACATTGTCAGCCGTCGATCACTTCGCCGCGGCGTGCCCGTCGTCGGGGCCCAGTCGCTGCACGGCGGCCTGATCGACGGCGTCACGAATGCCACGTTCCGCTGCCGGCCCGTCGATGACGAGACGCGCGCGAAGACCGAGCGCATCGCCGAGGTCTGCCACGAGCACGGCGTGCCCACCGCGGCCGTCGCCCTCCAGTTTCCTCTCGGCCATCCGGCGGTGCGGTGTGTTCTGACCGGCCCAGCCACTCGCGAGCAACTGGAGGAGAACTTGGCCTGGGCTGCGTTGCCGATTCCCCCGAGCGTGTGGGTGCACCTCCGCGATGACGGCCTGCTGCCCCGGGAGGTGCCTGTGCCTTCGCTTGATCACTGAATACCGGTCAGAACACGGTCAAGTGCCGCCCGGCCAACAGGTCCCCAGTGAGCCTTCCCGCCGGGAAGACCCCGATCTCCATTCTGTCCCATGAGCATCAAGAAAAGGCTCTTCATAGCGGCCAGCCCGCGGGCGCGCCGGATCGTCGCCTCGTCTGCCCGCGCGTACTTGTCGAAGAACCGTGAGGCCATGCCCGAAGGCAGCAACACCCACGCGGCAGCGAGGTCCCACGCCGGATCGCCGGCGAACAGGTCGCCGAAGTCGACGATGCCCGAGAGCGTTCCGTCCGAGACGACGACGTTCGCGGGATGGAGGTCGCCGTGCACCCACACCGGCGGGCCCTCCCACCCCTGCGCCGCGACGGCGTCGCTCCAGACGGCCCGGACGTCGGCAGCGAGGTCGTCGAGCGCAACGGCCTGGAGAAAGTGCTCGAAGCCGTCCGTGCAGTTCCTGGGATGGGCACCGCGGTCCCTGCCAATCGGCGCCTCGGCGGGCGCTTCCACATGCAGCGCCTGGAGGAAACCCGCCAAAGTCTCGGCCGCGTGGGCACCGCGGCTGATCGAGCCGTGGTCCAGCGGCTCGCCGGGAACCCATGTCATCACGGTCCAGTGCTTGGGGAAGCGTTCGGACGGTTCGCCGAACCGCACCGGGGTCGGCACCGGCAGCGGCAGCAGCGGAGCCAGCACAGGCAACCACTGCCGCTCCTTGAGCTGGAGCTCCGGGGTGCGGTCCATGCGTTGCATGCGCACGGCCAAATCCTCGCCGAGACGCCACATCTGATTGCCCCAGCCGCCCGGCACTTCACGGATGGCCAGCTCCGCAAGATCTGGATGTTGCTCCTGCAGGAGGTCGCGGACCAGGTCTGCGGTGATCTCGGTCTCGGTGCCAGTCATACGACGCCACAGTACTGAGGTGGCTGCCGGGGTAGACGCTCAGAGCGCACGCCAGCTGCTCGGCGTCGTCCCGCTCAGGGCCCGGGAGTGTTGAGACTACTGGAAGACAGCGCGGCGAAGGTGACAGGCAACGCGGTCAAGGCGTGTTGACGATGGTCGGGCTTCCAGGGCAGTTCCTCGCCCGGGATGGCGAGCGCGAGGTCCGGAAGCCGGTGGAACACAGTCCACAGCGCGGTTCGTACCTCCATCCGTGCGAGCGGAGCGCCGAGGCAGTAGTGCGGTCCGTGACCGAAGCCGAGGTGGCCGTTGGCGGTCCGGTCGAGGTCGATCTCGTCGGGGCTGGTGACGTGCCGCGGGTCGCGGTTGGCCGAGGCGATCGCGAGCAGGACGGTGTCCCCCGCGGGTACGGTCCGCTCGCCGAGACGGAGGTCTTCGAGAGGGAAGCGGCGGATCGCCGTGAGCATGGGTCCGTCGCGGCGCAGCAGTTCCTCGACGAGGGCGGCCATGCGGGGCGTGTGGGGGTCGGGTTCGGCACGCACGAGGTCCGCGAGTCGCGGCTCGGTGAGCAGCGTCGCGATGCTGTTGGCGATCAGGTGCACCGTCGTCTCGAAGCCTGCCCACAGGATCAGGAAGGTCAGGGAGGTCAGCTCGTTCTCGGTCAGCCGGTCGCCGCCGTCGCGTGCGGTGATCATCGCCGTGAGCAGATCGTCGGCCGGATCGGCGCGCTTGCGTTCGATCAGGTCCACCAGGCAGGCGTGCAGGCCGGCGACGAGTTCACGGGTGGAGGGTCTGTCCGGATCGTTCGGAGTCATGAGCGAGCGGGTGTAGTCCTGGAAGGCGGCGCCGTCCGACTCCGGGATCCCGAGCAGGTCGCAGATGACGACAACGGGGACCGGAACAGCGAGCTGTGCGACGAGATCGGCGCGGCCGACCGGCGCGATCGCCCTCACGAGCCGGTCGACAGCGGCCTGGACGCGCTCCCGTTGAGCCTTCACACGGCGCGGGGTGAAGGCCGAGGCGACCAGCCGGCGCAGTCTCGCGTGCGCCTGGTCGTCCACGTTCATCAGGTGCTCGTCGAGGGCCGGAGGCAGACCGAAGCCCTGATAGCCGTGGCGTGAGTTGCGCGCCTCGATGGACATGCGCGGATCGGAGAGCAGCGCCTTGACATCGGCGTAACGGCTGATCACCCACACCCGTCCGCCGCTCGGCTTCACTGCTTGGTGGACACCGCCGGTTTCGCGCAGCCGCGCATACGCGCCATATGGACATCCGGACAGGTGCGGGGCCATCTCAATCGGTTCGGCGAAGGGCTGAACCTCGTTCACGCTACCTCTCATCTCGCGAAAGGAGAGCTGCGATCTCGGCGATCGGCCGGCCTGAGTGCAGTCCGAGCAGATCCGCGATCAGGTCGTTCAGCGGTGGCCAGGGAATGTCCCCGTGGTCGTTGTAGAGGCTGACCAGACCGTGCAGCGCGGTCCACAGCAGGAGACCGGCCTGCCACGCCTGAGCGTCGGTGGACCGCGTCCGGTCCGGGTCCGTGACGTCACGGAGGGCGGTGACGACCGAGCCGAGCAGTTCCGCCCCGGCCCCGTGGGCCGATCCGGGGACGAGATCGGCCGGCATCCGGCCGCCGAACAGGGTCCGGTAGGAACCCGGCTGTTCGACGCCCCAGTGCACATACGCCGCGCACCGGCCGACCAGCGTGGCGAGCGGGCCCGTGGCCGATTCCGCGGCCTGGTCCATGAGCTGGGCCAACTCGTCGTAGCGCAGGCGCAGGACGTGCTCGATCAGGGCGCTGAGGTCGGGGAAGTGGCTGTAGATGCTGGCCGGGGCCACGCCGACCTCCCGGGCCACCTGGCGGAGGGTCAGCGTCTCGGGCTGCTCCAGCGTCGCGAGCAGGTGCGCTGCGGCTTCCACGAGCTGGGCCTTCAGCAATCGCCCTTGTCCGCGCGGGTTGCGGCGGCGGGCCGGGGCCTGCTCCGCGGACGCCATGGTGACCCCTTCCGACCTGCTCGAACTGTTCGTCAGCGGCCACCCAGCCTACCGGCCCCGGGTCCGTGGGCGGCGGGGAAGGGGGTTTGACACCCGCTAACCAACACTTGTTTACTTACGTAGCCAACAGTTGTTCAGTTAAGGAGGACGACCATGCGCATCGCGGTACTCGGCGCGTCCGGCAAGGTCGGCGGCCTGCTCGTCGGCCAAGCCGCCGAACGAGGCCACCACGTCGTGGCGCTCGTGCGGGACCCGGACCGCTTCCCCGGACGGCCGGGCTTCGGGCAGGTCGAAGTCCGGCAGGCGGATGTCACGTCCCCGCACACCTTCCCCGCCCTCGGTGATGTCGACGCCGTGGTCTCGGCGATCGGCATCAGCAAGGGCGACGGCCCCGGCGCGTTGGTCGCCGCGGCCGAGGTGCTGGCCGCCTCCGGCGTCCGCACCGTGTGGCTGGGCGCGCTGGGCTCGGGCGCCTCCGTCGGCGCCGGCGGCCGTCTCTACCAGGTGATCATGCGAATGGCCGTCGGCAGGGAACTGGCCGAGAAGGCCGAAGCCGACCGCATCGCCCTGCAGGCCGGTGCCACCGTGGTCCACGCCCCGGATCTCGGCGGCGGACCCGTCGCCTCCGGACGCCGCATGGTGCCGCTCGCCGAGTACCGACGTCCTTTGCTGCCGCCGAGGATCTCCAGGGCCACGGTGGCCGCCCTGATGGTGGACGAGGCCGAAACCGGCGGCCACGCGAGCGCGATCGTCGTCCCGCTCAGCTGACCGCACGGCCCCGCTCGACGGCAGGACCGTCAACAAGTCGTCAAGCGCGGTGGGGGCCGGACATCAAGGACACGACTCAGGATCGGTGGAGTCGTCTTCACCACCTGATGAGGGAACTGACATGGCCACGCTCCTATACCGCCTCGGCGCCTTCGGCGCGCGACGACGGCGCACGATGATGCTCGGATGGCTGATCGTCCTCGCGGCCGTCGCCGCCTCGGGCATCACCTTCGGCGGCTCACTCCAGAACACCAAATCCATCCCCGGCTCCCCGGCCCAGACCGCGCTGACGCGGATGGACCAGCACTGGCCGAGTCCACACAGCCAGTCCGCGCAAGTCGTCTTCCAAGCACCGGCCGGCCACCGGCTGGCCGAGCCCGGCCTCCAAGAGCCGATGCACGCCAGCCTGGCCGCCGCCGGCCGGGTGCCCGGCGTGACAGCAGTCGGCGACCCGGCCGCGAACGGCATGATCTCGCCCGACGGCCGGACCGCGGTGGCCGACGTGGACTTCGGCACCGCCGAGGACGAAGACGTCCCGGCGGCGACACTGGACGCTCTGAAAGCCACCGGCGACACCGCACGCGCCGCGGGGCTGACGGTCGTCTACGGCGGTGCCGCTTACGTCCCGACCGACGCCCCGATGGGGCCGACGGAGCTGATCGGCATCCTCGTCGCCCTCGCCATCTTGGTCGTCACCTTCGGATCGATGCTGGCAGCCGGGATGCCGCTGCTCACCGCCGTCCTCGGTGTGGTCGGCAGCATGATGCTGATCCTGATCGCGGCCTCGGCGGTCGGCGTCTCCGAAAACGCCCCCACCCTGGCGATCATGCTCGGCCTCGCCGTCGGCATCGACTACGCCCTGCTCATCGTCTCCCGGCACCGCGCCCAACTCGCCGGGGGAATGGCCGTTCCGGAATCGGTGGCGAGGGCCACCGCGACCGCGGGCGGCTCCGTGGTCTTCGCCGGGGCGACCGTGCTCATCGCGCTGGCCGGATTGTCGGTCGCCGGGGTACCGATGCTCACCTCCATGGGCCTGGCCTCGGCCGGTGCCGTCGCGATGGCCGTGATCATGGCCCTGACGCTGCTGCCGGCCCTGCTGGCCGGCCTCGGACGCAGGCTGGTCCCCAAGCCCGGCTCCAGGGCGGCCGGTGTCACCCACCCGGACAAGACGACCATCGGGACGAAGTGGGTCGGCGCCGTCCTGCGCCACCCGGTACGCAATCTGATAGTCGTGACCGTCGGGCTCCTGGCCGTCGCGGCGCCAGCTCTGCGGTTGCAGACGTCCTTGACCGACGAAGGCTCGAACCCGACGTCGACCTCCACCCGGCAGGCGTACGACATGATCGGCCGAGCCTTCGGGCCTGGTGCCGACGGACCGCTGGTCGTCCTCATCGAGAACACCGACGCGACGACCACCGCCGAGGCCGCCGCCGCGGCCGAGAAGGACCTCCACGGTGTCCCCGGCGTGGCCGACGTCAGCGGCATCGACGTCGCGCCCGACCACACGGCGGCCCGGATCCGGGTCATCCCGGCGACCGGACCGCGCAGCCCCGAAACCAGCGATCTCGTCTCCCGCCTGAACGCCGCCGTCGCACCGGTCGCCCGGCAGCACGGCGGCCGCGTCGCGGTCACCGGCCAGACGGCGGTCAGCATCGACGTCGCCACCAGGCTCAGCGGCGCACTGATCCCCTTCGCGGTGGTCGTCGTGGGCCTGTCGCTGCTGCTGTTGACGATCGCCTTCCGGTCGGTCGCCATCCCGGTCAAGGCCACCGCCGGATTCCTGCTCTCGGTCGGCGCGGCCTTCGGCGCGACCGTCGCGGTCTTCCAGTGGGGCTGGCTCGCGGGCCCGCTCGGCGTGCCCAGCCTCGGCCCGGTGGCCAGCTTCGCCCCCATCATCGTCATGGCGGTGCTGTTCGGCCTGGCCATGGACTACGAGGTGTTCCTGGTCTCCGCGATGCGCGAGGACTACGGGCACCGCCGAGATGCCCGCGGGGCCATCCTCGTCGGGGCCCGCAACGCCTCCCGCGTCGTGACCGCCGCGGCCCTGATCATGATCGCGGTCTTCCTCACCTTCGTGCTCGGCAAGGATCCCGACGTCATGCCGATCGCCTTCGGGCTCGCCTTCGGTGTCCTCGTCGACGCCTTCGCGGTGCGGATGACGCTGGTGCCCGCGGTGCTCGCGCTGCTCGGCGACCGGGCCTGGTGGCTTCCGCGCCGTCTGGACCGCTGGGTGCCCCACGTGGACGTGGAAGGGGAGAGCCTCACCGCGGCGCTCGGCGACGCGGCTCGCACCACGGTCGGCGACGAGCTGCGGACAGGGTCCGCGGCCAGATGAACGACTCCGGCGAAACCGACCGCGTCCTGGTCATCGACGACGACCCCGGTATCAGGCGCCTGCTGATCTCGGCGCTCGGCTTCGTCGGATTCGCGGTGGACGCGGCGGGCGGCCTCACCGACGCCCTGGCGCGGGTCGCCCGCCGCCCGCCCGACGTCATCGTCCTGGACGTGATGCTCCCCGGAGCGGACGGCTTCGAGATCCTGCAGCTGCTGCGGAACCGGGGCGTCACGGTGCCCGTGCTCTTCCTCACCGCCCGCGACGCGGTGGAGGACCGGGTCCGCGGTCTGCCCCTCGGCGGGGACGACTACGTCACCAAGCCGTTCAGCGTCGTCGAGGTCGGCGCGCGCCTGCAGGCGTTGTTGCGCCGGGCCCGCGGCGGCCTGCCCGTCGAGCAGGAATCGACGCTGCGGTGCGCGGATCTGGAGATCGACGACCTGCGCCACGAGGTGAGTCGCGGCGGGGAACTCATCGATCTGTCGCCCACGGAGTACCGGCTGCTCCACTATCTGATCGCCCACCAAGGCCAGGTGCTGTCGCGGTCCCAGATCCTGGAAGCGGTCTGGCACTACGACTTCGGCGGCGACTCGGTCGTCGTGGAGCGCTTCGTGTCCAACCTCCGCCGCAAGATCGACCACGGCCGCGATCCGCTGCTGCACACCGTCCGCGGAGTCGGATACACCCTGCGGCAGCAGGCCGCCCGATGAATCCCGCGGATCTGCACGGGCGCCTGCGCCCGTCCCGGGCCGGCGTCCGGCTGCGGATCCTCGCCGGACTCACCGTCCTGCTGGCGACCGGGCTGACGGCCAGTTCGGCGACCGGCGCGCTGCTGATGGGGGACTACCTCCACAAACGCTACGTCCACACTCTGCAAGACAGTGCCACCCGCTTGGAAGCCGTCATCGCCGAAGGTCCCCAGGTCGCCGGGGGCGACCAGCTCTCCGCGCTGCTGGGACCGCCGCTCGGCAGCATCGCCGTCGACGCGCGGGACCATGTCCTGCTGGCCGGCGGCGCAGCCGATCTCGCTCCTGAGGCCCTGGTCCGCGCCACCGCCGCGGTTCCCGCGGGCCACGTCGTCGAATTCGACGACGCCCCGGGCGGCGACGACCTCAGCGCCATCCGCATCGCCAGCCCCGGCGTCACCCTGATCCGGACGGACGGGTCCAGGGTGCGACCAGCCGCCGTCATCCTGGTCATCGACACCTCCGTCGACGACTCCACCACCGACACCCTCTTCGCCCGCCAAGCGGCCATCGTCGCCGGCGCCCTGGTCCTGCTGCTCGTCCTCGCGGTCCTCGTCCTGCGCCTGGGACTGCGGCCGCTGGCCACGATGGCCGACACCGCCGACGCCATCGCCGAAGGACACCTCAGCGAACGCCTCCCGATCCGCGGCGACCGCAGCGAGACCGACCAACTGGCCGAAGCGGTCAACCGGGCCTTCGACGCGCAGTCCCGAGCCGAGGCCACCGTCCGCTCGCTGGCCGCGGACACCTCCCACGAACTGCGCACCCCGCTGGCCACCATCTCCGGCTGGCTGGACCTGCACCGCCAGGGTGGACTCACCGGTCCCCGCCTGGACGCCGCGCTCGGCCACATCGAGAACGAGGTGGGCCGCATGCGCCTGCTGGTCGAGGACCTCTCCCTGCTCGCCCGCCTCGACGCCGGCCGCCCCCTGGACCGAGCCCCGGTCGACATGACCGTCCTGGCCGCCGGCGTCGTGGAGGACGCACACGTCATTCACCCCGACCGCGCCGTCACGCTGACCGCCGCGGGCCCCGCCCTGGTGGCCGGAGACGCCGCGCGCCTCCAGCAAGTCCTGCGCAACCTGGTCGGCAACGCCGTCCAGCACACCCCCGCCGGCACCGCTGTGCACGTCACCGTCACCACGACCCCGGACACGGTCCGGATCGACGTGGCGGACGACGGTCCGGGCATCGCCGCACAGGATCTGTCGCGCGTCTTCGAACGGTTCTGGCGCGCCGAGGCGAGCCGCAGCCGCGCGTACGGAGGATCCGGCCTGGGTTTGGCCATCGTCGAGGCGATCATCCACGCCCACCACGGCGAGGTCACGGTCGCTTCGACCGTCGGCGTCGGGACCACCGTCACCGTCCGACTCGACGCTGAGCCGCGGCTCACTCGCAGACCGCGGATGTGAATCGCATCGTGGCCAGATCGACGGTGACCTTCATGTGCCCCAGGGCCCCGCTGGTCACCGGGTGCCCGGAG
The DNA here is from genome assembly GCF_039531675.1 of Catenulispora subtropica. Lineage (NCBI taxonomy): Bacteria > Bacillati > Actinomycetota > Actinomycetes > Catenulisporales > Catenulisporaceae > Catenulispora > Catenulispora subtropica. The sequence goes on along the minus strand of NZ_BAAAQM010000037.1, from coordinate 14,089 downwards.
GGGGAGGAGGTCAGCTCGACGACGGCGGTGTCGCCGGTGATGGTCGCGGTGTCGGCGCCGATGCTGACGGCAGGCGTCGCCGAGCACTCCAGGGGCTGGGCGCCGGTGCCGGTCACAGCAGCCTGATAGGCGGCGTCGGAGGCGAAGTACGCCTTCATGCCGGAGGCGTCGGCACCGAACGGCTTGAGGGCCAGCAGGTAGGCGTAGTCGTTGAACAGGTCTCCGACGAAGGACTGGACCTGACTGTCGGAGTAGGCGCCGCCGGGGGTGAGCGGCGGTACCAGCTGGCCGAAGCAGTAGACCCAGGCCACTCGCGAGGCGGCGGCGTCGACGGCTACCGACATGTTGACCTGGTTCGTCCCGCCGGAGTTGAAGTACCACTGCGCGCCGGTGGTGGTGGCACCCGGGGCGTACACGGCGTGCCAGTAGGTCATAGCGTCCTCGGCGCACAGGGCCTGATCGGCGTCGACATCGGGCCGGGTGAACTTGGCGAAGGCCGGCGCCAGGTATTCGTCCTTCAAGGCTTTGGTCTTGTCATCGGCTTCGGGGTCCGTGGCCGATGCGGCCACACTGCCGTAGAAGCCTGCCAGGACGTCCGCGCCGGGCAGGTTCGGCGCGGCCGGCGGCTGGCAGGTGACGCCGGTCAGCCGCCCAGCCGGGTCGGCGGTGACCAGGGCGGTCGCGACCGGTGTGGTCCCGGTGTAGAGCGTCACTGGGATCGTGACGGCGCCGGCGGATGAAGCGGGCGCGCCGATGATCGCGCCGTCGACGACCGTCTTGCCGGCGGCCTTCCCGCAGCCGATCGGCGCCTCGATCCCGCCGCCGCCGTGGATGCGGCTCATGGCGGTGGCGTCGGCGTAGTAGCGCGTCAGGTCGTCCCCGAAGTCCTTCTTCGGGATACCGGTCTTGGCGGCGGCGCCATCGCGTTCATAGTCGTCCAGGACCATCAGGAGATTGGTACGCGCGACGTCGGGCCGCCCTGCCTCGGCCTGGACGGCAGCGGCGGCGGTCGAAGGTTTGGTGGCGGGAGGTCGACTGGCATGGCTACATCCGGCGAGGGTCGCGGCCGTGAGAACGGCGAGGGCGATACGACCGAGTCCGGCGATGGCTGGTACCTGATGCGTCCCCATTGCGTCGAAGCTAGGGCAGCCGGTAGCGCATGCCAAGAGAAGATGCGAGGCGACATCCGGTCCCAGGCCCTGCGCAGGCTCGACGAGGTCCGGGAAGTCTTCGCCGCGGTGAAGATACTGGTTGTCACCGCATCAGGACTCATTGATACTAGGCGTTCTCCTCGCCGGCGGGCGCCGGGCAGCCGAGGGCTTCATGGAAGGGCACCGCCTGTGGACTCGGGTTCCGTTCGCACCAGCACGCTCGGCGAGTCGCACGCGACCTGGCGGTCGGTGTTGCTGGGCCGGCTCCGCACCCCGCGCACCGACCACCGTGTCTATCTGCGTGGCGGCCCCGTGCTGCTCGAGCCGCGCTTGAGCGCTCCTCCAGCCGCCACCAGCACAGAGGTCCAGGTCCCGGTGGCGGGCGGGGGCACGGCATGGTTCCGGATCTCCGGCGACTACGAACTCGTCGAAGGCCGCCCGCGCCGCGTCTTCGAGTACGTCGGCGGCGAGGCGGCCAGCTGAAGGAGCGCGGATCTGGGAAATCAGTGCGCGCCGTTCACGCCGAGCTGCGTCAGCAAGGTCTCGTTGTCCTCGATGTGCCAGTCCTCGATGATCTGGTCGGTGCCGACGTGCTGGATGTCGATGGCGTTGAAGTCGATCGTCTGACCCGCGCCTTGTATGCCGTTGAAGGTTCCGGTGAAGTGCCCGCGGAACACCAGGCGTGCGGTGATCTTGTCGCCGGTGATGAGGACGTCCGCCAGCTCGCAGCTGAGATCGGGGACGGCGGCCCGGAAGTTCTTCGAGGCGAACAGCGGTCCGGACGGTCCCTGCGGCCGTCCGGACGGCAGGGTGTTGTCACGGAAGGCCGGGCTGACGGCGGCATCGAGATACTGGGCCTGCCCGGTGTTCCAGAAGGTGTAGAGCTGCTGTGCCAGCCGGACCTCCAGCCGGGCGCGCCGCTCTCCGATCGAGCGGTCGACGGTGAGCGCCTTCGGCACCACCAGGTCGCCGGACGAGTCGACGAGCTTCCACGGCCACGAGGTGTTCTGCTTCGTGCCGTGGTGAGACTCCGCCGCGGTGGCCACTCCGGATCCGGCAGCGGTGAGGGCGAGCGTGGCGACGGCGGCGAGGGCGAGCTTCTTGGACATGTCAGTGTTCTCCTTGTATTCCTTGTATTCCTTGCCGGATTCTTGGACGGCCTGGCTCAGACGAGCCGGCCGCCGCCGTCGACGTGCAGCACGGTTCCCGTGACGTAGGGGTTGCCCATCGCGAAGAACACCGCGTCGACCAGGTCGTCGACGGCCCCGACGCGCCGCGCCGGGTTCCGCTCGGCGACGCCGCGCAGGAAGGCCGTCTTGTCGGCGCCGAGGCCGTCCCAGGCACCGGTGTCGACGATCCCCGGTGAGACGGCGTTGACCCGCACTGGCGCGATCTCCACCGCGAGGGCCTGGACCAGGAAGGCCAGGGCGCCGTTGGTGGTGGCCATGACCGTGCGGTTCGGCGCCGGGCGCCAGGCGGCGACGCCGGAGAAGAAGGTGAACGACCCCGCGGGGTCCGCCTGCGCGGCCAGGTGCTTGGCCAACAGCAGGGGACCGATCACCTTCGCGGCGAAGGCGCGCTGGACCGCGGCGGCCTCGAGATCGGCCAGCGGGCCGTTGGCGGGCATCGCCGCTGTGGACACCAGATGGTCGAAGCGGCCGACCTGGTCGGCCAGCGCGGCGATCGACGCTTCGTCGGTCAGGTCGAGTTCGGCGATCTCGGCCTCCCTCGGCAGTTCCGCGGCGACCCGCTCAAGCTTTCCGCGGTCCGGCCCGGCCAGGACCACGGCGGCACCGGCCTGGGACGCGGCATGGGCCAGGGCGCGGCCGGTATGGGCGCCGGCCCCGACGACGATGAGCCGCTGACCGGCGAGGGGGATGTTCTGAGGCATGGCTGGGCCACTCCGTTCGAGAAGGCGTTCGGGCGGCCGTTCGGCCGTACTCCGACCTTGCCGCAGCCACTACGGATCAGTCCAAGTCATAGTTTCTATAATTGAGATAAAATGCGTTCATGACCACTCTTCGCCAGCTCGAATACCTGGTCACCGTCGCGGAGACGGGCTCCTTCACGCAGGCCGCGGAGCTGCTCCTGGTGACCCAGCCAGCGCTGTCTCATCAGATCCAGGCTCTGGAACGGACCCTCGGCGGTCCCCTCCTCGAACGCCTGCCGCGCCAGGTCCGGCTGACACCGCTCGGCCGTGCGGTGCTGCCGCATGCGCAGAACGCCCTGGCCGAGGTCGAGCGGCTCCACGGTGTCGCGCGCCGGACGTCCGGACTGGAGGAGGGCGAACTCGAGGTCGCGGTCATCTACTCGGTGAGCCTCGGCATCCTGCCGCCGGTGCTCCAGGAATGGCGGCGGCGTCACCCCCGGGTGCGGATCCGGCTCCGGGAATACTCGCACGCTGACACGCTGCGCGCAGCGCTCCAGGCCGGCAAAGCCGATCTGGCGATCGGACCGGAGCCTGACGGCTGGGACGGCCCGATGCGCACCTTGGGCGTGGAAGAGTTCGTCGTCGTCCTCGCCTCCGACGACCCCCGAGCTTCCACCGGCGCCGAGCGGATCCCCCTGGCCGACCTCGCGGATCGCGACTGGGTCCACTTCGCGCCGACCAACGGTCTGGCCGAGGTCCTCGACCACGCATGTGCCGCCGCGGGCTTCACTCCCCGCGCCGCCGTCCGGGCCGAACAGACTCCCGCGGCCCTCCTCCTCGCGGCCGCCGGCCTCGGCCCCACCCTCCTCCCCGCCGACATCGTCCCGCCCGACTTCGACGGCGTAGCGCTGCGCCCGGACCCACCGGTCCGCCGCCGGCTCGCCGTGTACTTCCGCACGGGGCCGGACCCCCTGGCGACCGCGTTCAGCGCCTTGGTGGCCGAGCACGCGGGTCCGGCTCTGTCACGGCTGTCGTAGCGACCAGGGGTCGCGCGCCGGCCGTCCGTCCTTCCTGCTGCCCACGTCCATGGCGGCTCGGTCCTCACTCGCCACGGAGCTGGGTTCGCGCCGCAGTCAACAGCGAGGCCGGACGGCCGTGGGCGGCGGCGATTCCACGCTCCCTACCCCTTCTTCGCGTGGATATGCACTAGTTGCGAAGATTGGTCGCTGATGAGTTTGATGACGTCGTCCAGTGGTCACCCGGCGGCTGACGGACTGCCGAACGGAGGGCTCCGATGTCCAGGCTCGACAAGCGCTTCCTCAGCATCTACTTGAACGACCACCTGGCCGGGGCGACGGCCGGTAGCGCCTTGGCACGGCGGATGGCGCGTTGCGCGGGCGACCCGACCGAGCGCGACCGGCTCGAGAAGGTGTGCCGGGAGATCGTCCAGGACGGTCGGTCGCTGCGCGACATCATGCGGCGGCTCGGCGTCCGCGTCGATCCGATCAAGGTCGCCCTGGCCTTCGCCGCCGAGAGAGTGGGTCGGCTGAAGCCGAATGGCCGAGTCCGCAGCCGGTCGCCGCTCAGCGATCTGATCGAGGTGGAGGCCATGTCCGTGGCGGTCTCGGGAAAACTCGCCGGATGGACGCTGCTGCGCGAGATAGCCCCCTCGGAGGACCGCCTCGACATCCGGGACCTCGAACGGCTGATAGGCAGAGCAGAGGGGCAACTCGTCGTCCTGGAGAGGATCCGCCTTCGCATCGGGGCAGCTGTCCTGGGCGCCGTTTCAAACCATCGCTCGCGGTGACAATGGCCCGGTCGCGGATATGGCCGCCACGCTCACGCGGACCCTCGGCGAACCGGTGCAATACGTGCCCATGGCTCCGGATGAGTTCCGCCGGCAGGACTTTTCCGGCATCGCGACCGGCTCCGCGAAGCTCTCGGCGTCTGAGCGCGCGATGACAACGAAATAGCCGCCGGGTAGACGCGGCAATCGAGAGATGACGCTCAGCGAAATCCGCTGAGCGTCATCTCTCGATTGTTCACCCCGATGGTGCCGGTCACCAGCGCCCGTACCAGCGACGTCGGCCTCCGCCGGCCGCTGCGCCGCCGCTCATGCCGAATCCGACCAGCCAGGCCACGAACACAATCACAGCGATCCACCACAGTGCGTGCACCGCGAAGCCGGCGCCACCAAGGATCAGAGCCAGCAGAAGCACAAGAAGTATGACACCCATGGGGTCTCCTCCTTAAGGTCGACATTCTCTGCGTTCCCCTATGACCATTTCCTTCAGGATGAAACAGGGGACAGCCAACGGCGCAAAGGTTTACAGTTGGCCCGATTGGCAACACGGACGCCCACGGCACCACGGCACCACGGCACCACGGCACCACTTCTGGCAATGAGAGCCGATCTCCATGACACGATTCGGCTTGCTCAGCAGTCTCACTCCGACGAAGTGTGGGATTGCTTCCTTCAGTGAGGCTCTGCGCGACCATCTTCTGGAGGCGCGCCGGGCGACCGGGTCGACGTCGTGGTCATCCAGCACGAGTACGGCATCTACGGCGGACGCGACGGCGAGGAGGTGCCGCAGGCCGTTCAGAACCTGGTACCGAGCGGAGCCGCCATGACCGTGCCGCGACCGTCCCGCGATTCTGTCCTGGGGACTGCTCGGCCACGGTACCGGGTGCCGGCGGACCGCCTGATCGCGGCCGACACCCGCTACCTGCCGCGTGGATGACCACCGCGAGGCTCTGACCACGCCGGTCTACACGTCCCCTGACCGCGGTGCACGCCGCGTGTCCTGGCCAGAGCCCTGCGACAGTGGTTCGCCTTACAGCGCGTGGCCGCCGCCCGCGGTGGCGTCGAGCGGCTCGTAGACAGGCCTTTTGAGGGGCGCCGTCCCGCACCGTGAAGAACCCGACAAACGGCGCACGGTTTGAGCCCGAGGACGTCGGGCACAGGGAGCCCTCACCGTCGGAGACCAGGGCCGTCGGCGGCTGTGGTGATCTGTGCGGGGCCGGTGTGGCCCCTGATCGCCGCACGGGCGATCAGACCGTTTCGCACCGCTATCGCCGGGTCACAAGGGCGCAGAAGCACGACGTATCAAGCTCTGGAATCCCGATGGTGAGGAATCCAGACCCTCGAGAAAGGCGGGAGCCACTATGGGTGTCGGCGACAAGATGAAGCACGCGGCCGAGGACCTGAAGGGGAAGACCAAGGAAGCGACCGGCAAGGTCACGGGCAACGACGAACTCCGCGACGAGGGCCGGTACGACCAGGACGAGGCGCACGCCAAGCACGCCGCCGACAAGGCGAAGGACACCGTGGAGAACGCGGGCCGGCAAGCCAAGGGCAAGGTCCGTGAAGTCGCCGGTGCCGTCACCGATGACGAGGGCCAGGAGGTCAAGGGCAAGGCCGAGCAGGAGGCCGCGAAGGTCAAGCAGCACCTCAACAAGTAGATGACGACGGCTCCGGGCAAACCGCCCGGGGCCGTTGTGCGGAGCGCCCCGCGAAAGGAGTCCCCGTGGACGGGATCGTGTTGCTGAAGGAAGACCACAAGCAGGTCAAGCGCTTGTTCCGGGAATTCGAGAAGGTGAAGGACAAGGGAACCGCCGCTGCGAAGCGCAAGCTGGTGGATCAGATCCGCAGCGAGTTGGTGGCCCACTCCTTCATCGAGGAGACCATCTTCTATCCCGCTGCCCGGAGACAGGCTCCTGACAGCAACGACGATGTGTTGGAGTCGGTCGAGGAACACCATGTGGTGGCCTGGCTGCTTTCGGAGCTGGAAAGCCTGAGCCCGAAGGACGAGACGTTCGACGCCAAGGTGACGGTGCTGATCGAAAACGTCCGCCACCACATCGAGGAAGAGGAGAGCGAACTGTTCCCCGAGGTACGCAAGGCCCTCGGGCGCTCCAGGCTGGTTGAGACCGGCGAACAGATGGCGGCGGCCAAGTCCAAGGCGCCCACCGACCCGCTGGCACTGGCCTCCGCGAAATCCTGACCCCGGAAGACACACCACTGCGAGCGCGTTATGACCCGGACAGCCTTGATCGTCATCGACATGATCAACGCCTATGACCGCGAAGACGCCGATCTGCTGGTGCCTTCCGTGCGGGGCGTGGTTCCGGTGCTGCACAAGCTGCTGGAACGGGCTCACATCGTCCTGTCCGGTCAGGTGACCGAACAGTGCGTGCTGTACTCGGCCCTGGACGCGCAGGATCTCGCCGGCGAGGAGTCCACGGCGAAGGACTTCCGCACGTGGCACGCCACCGTTCTGGCCGCTGTGGGCCTGGCGGTATCCGAGCCGGTGTCGCCGGCGGCCACCGCCCGGCGGCGCGCAGTCAGCCGGGCGGTGACGGAGGCGGCGGAGTACCTGGGCAACACCCCGGCCGTGTGCCGGGCGAGCTACATCGATCACCGGGTGATCGACAGATACCTCAACGGCGAGACGGTGCCGCTGCGCTTGGGGGAGTTGGGGCGGGCGACACCGCAGGGCAACCCTGCGACGCATGGTCATGCCGAGCGTGCCGTACTCAGGATGCTACGAGACTCGGATTAGCGCGCAACGCGCTGCGCTCAGCCTTCCAGCTCTCCAGCAGCAGGTTTCCCAGCGCCGTCTCGGTGAAGCCGGAAGCGGCCAATCCGAAGGCCACGTCCGCCTCGAGGTGGGGCTCGTCGCGAAGCAGACCGTCGAGGACCCCTCTGCGGACCAGCTGTTCATGAACGGCGTCGGCTTCGACGTGCTCGTCGTAGAAGCGGTAGCCGGCCTCGGCGACGTCATGCCGCTTGAACGCCTCGACCAGGCGGGCGGACGACGGCGAGGACGCGATCTCCACCCTCGCGAACTGTCCGAGCAGCGCGCCGCGGTGTGCCCGGTGCAGGCCGAACAGCGACATCAGGTTCACCACCGCCATCGCCTGCCACGGTGCCGCGTCCACTTGGGCGCCGTAGGCGGCATCGAGGCCCCACGCCCTCATCATGTCCGCGAACAACTTCGCGTGGACCCGTTCCGGACGACCGCCGCCGTATTCGTCGTACTGCAGGGCCACCAGGACGGACTGGGCGTCGCCGTGCGTGCGGGGGATCGCCCAGCTCTGGGGGTCGGCCTCCTTGAGGTGGTAAAGCGAGCGCGCCGCCAGATACTCCTGGATCTGCCACCGCTGCCCTTCGTCGCGGAGGAAACCCGACGTGCTGCCCTCGCCGTCCGAGGGTGCGAGCAGCCGGCTGACCTGCGCGGTGGAGTCGGGTACGGCTCCGAGCTCGGCGCGCAGCCGATCCAAGAACGCTCGTTCAAGAACGGCTCGCCGGGCCAGCAGGTCCGGATTCCATTCCCATCCGTCGTCCACGTCGCGAAAGCCGCGGTAGTGCAGTTCGTAACAGATGTACAGCGCGAGCTGGGCGTCGTCACACAGGACGTCGGGGACGGCGGGGAGATCGGGAAGCGGCCCAGGTTCCGCCCGCAGGGCGGCTGCCAGCGCCTCCGACGCCGGCCCTCGCGCCCTTGGCAGGTGTGGCTTGTTCGAGGCGATGCCCATGGCGGCCCTTCGGCAGGATTGAGATCGGAACGTACTTCCGCCTCATGACCGATCGCCCTGCCGTCATGCGTCACGATCCGTGCGGATGTCCGGTCCAGGGGCCGCCCCCGACGACTGAGGCGTGGTGTGGTGCCTGCTCAGGATCGGAGCGCCGGTCAGGTCAGGGTGGTCCGGGCGGCGAGATCGTCGACGACGTCCTCCAGGCGACCGCGTCGCCGGTAGACGGCGCGCTGCCGCTGAGCTCCGGTGTCGTGGTGGGACATCCGCTGGAGCAGCTCTTCGACGAGCCGCATCTCGTCAAGGGCTTCCAGGGCCGGCGCCGCCTTCTTGAGCAGAGCCCTGACACCCGCCGACAGCGGCATCGCCTCTCCCGTGAACGGATGCCTCCAGATCCCGGACAGTCCCAGGGCGGCAGCCTGGTGGTGATCCTCACGGAGCGCGGCGTCGTCCGTCCGCGGGGCCTGTACGCCGTCTCGGGCGTCGGCGAGGAACGCCATCGCCAGCGCGCGGGTCAGCGTGGCCACGAGGAGCGCCATGTCGACGTCGGCGGCGACGTCGGCGACCCGGATCTCCAGGGTCGGCTGGTGGTCCGAGGGGCGGGCGTACCAGTAGATCATCTTCCGGTCGAGCAGCACGCCCGACGCGACCAGGTCGTCGGCCAGGCTCTCGTAGTCGGCGGCGGGGATCAGCGGGCTCGGTCCCATCGTCGGCCAGGCCTGCTGTTGGTAGTGCCGCCAACTCGCGCAGCGCCGGAACGTACCGCCGGCGAACGGTGAATTGACGGCCAGAGCCTGCAGAACGGGCAGCCACGGCCGGAGGTGGCCGGCGAGCGTCACGGCTTCACCGCACCCCAGCTCGCCGACGTGGACATGGCAGCCGCAGGCCTCGCTGTCGACCCCGCTGACGGCCGCCGCGTAGCGCTCGGCGAGCGCCTCGTAACGGGCGCCTTCGGTGATGGTGAACGGTTTGCCGGTCAGGACCGCGGTCCCGGAAGCGACGATCATGCAGCCCTCGCGCGTCGCCGCCTCAGCCAGGGCACGACGGCCCTCGACCAGGTCTTTTCGCAACTCCTTAACCTGCTTCGCCGGACGGGTGTGAGCTTCGATCTGGGTGGCGTAGAGCTCCGGTGCCACTCGCTCGCCCAGGCGGGGCGTGGCGAGTGCGCGTACCTCGGGAGCACGCGGAACGGTGATTCGGGTGGCGGGGTCGACGAGCATGAACTCTTCCTCCACACCGAGGGTCAGCATTTCGAGGGGATGGGGGTTTTTACGCGTCATGGCCCGTCTCCGTTCTCAGGCGAGCATCCAGCACCGTCTGGGGGGAGCCCAGCGTGGTAGCGCCCGTGTGCCCGAGTCAGCCACTGACAAACAGATGTCAAGGTATCTCTGGGGCTGAAAGGGCCTACTGGGATCATTGGGAGAGAGCGGGGGACGTGGGCACGCTGAGCATCGTGCAAGGCCCTGAGCACGCGGCTCGGTTCCGGCTGCCTGGAGCCGGAACCGAGCCGCGTGCTACTTCCTGCGCTGGAGAATCACATGGGGTCGTAGCCTTCCGAACTCCCCTTGGCTCCGGGGCCGACCTCGCCGCGCCAGGCACCGGTCTCAGTGGTACGGCTCTCGATGAAGTCCTTGAACCGCTCTGCGTCGGCCTTCACCCGCCGGGTGTCCAGCCCCACCGCGCTGCCGGTCTTCTCGGCCAGCCCTTCCGGCTCCCACTCCAGGTGGACCGTGACGCGGGTGTGGGCCTCGTCCATGCGCTCGAAGCGGACGTTACCCGCCTGCCGGACCTCGCCGCCCACGGTCATCCAGCTGATCCGCTCGTCGGGCCGCTGCTCCGTGACCTCGGTGTCGAACTCGCGGCGCACGCCCCCGACCTTGACCACCCAGTGGTTGCGCACGTCATCCAGCTGACGGACTTCCTCGACCCCGTCCATGAACTGCGGGAAGGACTCGAACTGCGTCCACTGGTTGTAGGCGGTGGTGATCGGGACGGCTACTTCTACGGAGGCTTCGACAGTGCTCACCGGTTTCACTCCTCTTCGCCAGCGGCAGTGGCCTGCGATACGGCCACCACGACAGTGAGGTCTCCGCGTGTGCCCTCCGTTCACCGGATAAAACGGGTTCTGTGTGCTGCTGAGGATCGCCGACGTGCCCGACGCCGCCGGTCGCATGGGCTCGGTGGACATGCGCCATGCGAGGTGGGCGAGGTCCACGACCGGGTGCTTCTGCTCCCGCGGCGTGATCACGGTGATGCCGTCCACGCCTCCCAAGATGAGAGGAAATTCATGCAATACAGGACGGCTGGAAGGGAGTGATCGGTGCCTAATCGGCGTACTCGGGGTCGCCGATCGCCGTGCGGCCCCGTAGACCGGAGGCATGAGCGACAACGACAAGCAGCTTCATCATCCCGGCGAGATCGTTCCGGAGTCCGGGATCTACGAGTGTGACTGCGGCAAGAACCACGAGTTCAACACTGATGTGAAGGGTCACCGTTTCCCGCCCATGCACCACGAGTGCAGTGGCGGCGGCTGGAAGCTGCGAGAAGCGACGCAGCACCCCGTGTGAGGACGCGGCGTGCCGCGGCGACGGCGAGCCGGCGGCGTCGCCGTGAGGCGATGCCGTCTTACGCCGACCGGCGGGTTGCCGACTTCGCCGTCTTCTTCTTGCTCTTGGGGTGCGCCGCGGCGCGCTTCTTCGGCTCCTCGCGCGTCATCTTCGCCTGTTCGACCGAGGCCTTCAACGCCGCCATCAGGTCCAGGACCTTTCCGCCGGCTTCCTCCGGCGGTGCGGGCGGCGTGATGACCTCCCGGCCCTCCGCCTTCGCGTCGATCGCGGCCAGCAGCGCCTCGCGGTAGTGGTCGGTGTACTGCTCGGGGTCGAAGTCGACCGTCATCTGATCGATCAGCGCCTGGGCGGCCGCCAGCTCGTCGGCCCCGGCACTGGATTCGGGGACCTCGACGGCCTCCCGGACCTCGTCCGGCCACAGCATCGTCTCCAGGACCAGCACCTCCTCGCGCACCCGGATCGCGGCCAGCCGCTCGCGCTCCCGGATGGCGATCTTCACGATGGCGGTCATGCCGGCTTTCTCGATGGCGTCGCGCAGCAGCGCGTATGCTCTGGCCCCGGCCTTGTCCGGCACCAGGTAGTACGACCCGGCGTACATGATCGGGTCGATCTGCTCCTGCGGCACGAAGGCCTCGACGGTGATGGCCTTCAACGTGGGGACCGGGAGCCCTTCGAAGTCGGCGTCGGTCATCACGACCATGTCACCGCCGGGCAGTTCGTAGCCGCGCGCGATGTCCGCCGTGTCCAGCTCTTCGCCGTCGATCTCGCAGACCCGCTTCTGTCTGATCCGGCCGCCGTCCTCGACGTGGTACCGGTGGAAGCGGACGGACTTGTCCTCGGTGGCCGCGTAAAGCCCGACAGGTACGTTGACCAGCCCGAACGAGATCGATCCACTCCACACCTTGTTGGTCGGCATGGGGCTAGTCTGCGGCCGCCGGCGGGCAGTCGCCACAGAAGCGGGACCGAGAGGGCCGGTGGCGAACCTGTGTTCGCCGCACCGTTTGACTTCGGACGAGACGGACAAGCGGAGTTTGGATCCCAGGATCGAGGGAGGAGCCCCCATGAACACCTCGTCGTCCCGCCGTCCCGTGGGCCCAGACCTCGGGGGCGCGGGGGAGATCGCGGCCCAGGATGACAGCCCTCTGACGCACCGGCCCGGCGGCTCTCTGCACCGCACATCGCTGCCTGCTGACACCGACGCGGTCCGTGCCGATCTGCCCGATGGCGGCGGCTCACCCGGTCACCCGGCGGACGGTTCGTGACATGCCCGGGCGGCCCGGTGCCGGCCCGAAGCGCTGCCGCACCGGCAGGTACTCAGCCCTCGGCGCCGTCGGTACCGGGAGCGCTGCACGATGAGCATCGGCGACCGGATCCACGCCCTCACCCGCCGCCTCGACACCTTCCAGCAACGCCACACCTGGCTGGCGTTCCCGGTGGCGGTGTGGCGCAAGCTCTCCGATGACCAGGTAGGCGACCTCGCCGCCCTGCTCACCTTCTACGCCTTCCTCTCCCTGTTCCCCCTGCTGCTGTTGCTCGTGACGGTGCTCGGCTTCGCGCTCCACCGCGATCCGGCGCTGCAACAGTGGGTGCTGCGCTCGGCGCTGGCGGACTTCCCCGTGATCGGCGACGAACTGCGCGGCGACATCCACGCTGTCGGCCGCGGGCCGGCCGGGCTGGTCGCAGGGCTGATCGGCTCCCTGCTCGGCGCGCGCGGACTGGCCGACGCCGCCCAGAACGTCCTGAACCGCCTGTGGGCCGTCCCCTACAACCGGCGCCCGGGCTTCCCCTGGTCGTGGCTGCGCAGCTACGGGTTCATCGCGGTGGTCGGCGTGGGCATGGCGGCCACCAGCCTCGTGGCGGACCTGGCCACCAGCCTCGTGGCGGACCTGGCCGGCGGCGTCGGCAGCGGGCCGCTCGCGATCGGCGCCCGCGCCGCGGCCCTGCTCGTGGCGCTGCTGATCGGCACCCTGACCTACTGGCTCGCGCTGCGCCTGGCGATCGCCGGCCAGGTCCGCGGCCGCGACCTGTGGACCGGTGCGCTGCTGGGAGCCGTGGGCTGGCAGATCCTGCAGACGATCGGCGGCTACTACATCACCCACCAACTGCGCCACGCCTCGTCCCTGTACGGCGCCTTCGGCCTGGTACTCGGCCTGATCGCCTGGCTGTACCTCCAGGCGCGCGTGACCCTGTACGCGGTCGCGGCCGACGTCGTACGGGCCCGCCGATTCTGGCCCCGCAGCGTGTTCCCGCCACCGACCACCATCGGCGACCGCAAGGCCTGGGCCTCGGCGATGGCGGCTCAGGACCGGTCACCCGTGAACGAGCCCCCGCCACGAATGAACGAGGAGGGGGACCGGCGATGACACAGCCCTCGATCGTCGGCCGACGACTAGGTTCAGCAGCGCCAAAAGAGTGAACACGGCCCGGCATGCCACCACGCTTCGTCCTAACAAATACTGCTCCTGATCCAATGGCGCCTACCGCCGCAGACCTTGCCGCGGCCGACCAGGATCAGGAGAAGCGATGAAGTTGAGGCTCCGTATCGGGCGGAGGACGCAGGCCGGAGACGCCGAGACCGACGAGGTTGGGCGCGGCGGCAGCCCTGCTGACTGCCCCCAGGAGCCGTTGCTCGCGCGCGCCGCCGAACCGCCACACGTACCACTTCCGCGTACGCCGAATCGGCGTGTCGTGCGCGTCGGCTCCTTCTGCCGCGCGAGCGACATCGGCCAGACCGCGGTGACCGATCTGGGGCGCGCGGTCCTGGCGGTCCGCGCCGGCCACTGCGGCCGATGGGTCTACGACGACCGCTGCGCCGAACCCTCTCGCAGCACGCCTGGCGCCTACATGACTACATGATCCACCATGCGTGCCGCCCGAGCCCGACCCCTCAGGCGGACCGTCCGGCTGAAGTACCGCTTCGGCATGTGTTGCCTCGCCAGGACCGGCCGAAGAGCGGTGAGATCGGG